>NZ_JBFBAZ010000257.1:0-4856 GCF_040682475.1 Hamadaea sp. NPDC051192 | reverse complement strand
TCGTCAACGTCGGCGACTCACCGTTGGCCGTGCTCGCCGAGCATCTGGTCGGCCTAGGCGACGAGCCCGACTCGTACGCCTCCACCGTCGGCTTCGACACACCGCCGAGACCACGGTTAACTCCATGATCAACGCGGAGAGCGAGCGGAGAGCGGGCGGGGGCGAGCGGGGGCGAGCGAGCGAAGGCGAGCGAAAGCGAGGGGGCGGCCGAAAGGCCGCCCCCGAGCGAGAAGGAGCTAGCTGAGCTTGGCGTTGAGGGAGATCGCCGCGCCCGGCGACAGCAGCCGCGAGATCGGGCAGTTCTCCTTGGCGCCGATGGCCAGCGACTGGAACTGGGCGTCGTCGATGCCGGGGACGACTCCGACGGTGTCGAGGTCGATCCGGGTCACGGTCATCCCCGCGTCGGTCTTGTCGAGGTGCACGTTGGCCGTGGTCTCGACGGAGCTGGGCGGGAAGCCCGCGTCCGACAGCGCTTTGCTGAACGCCATCGAGAAGCAGCCGGCGTGCGCGGCGGCGATGAGTTCTTCGGGGTTGGTCCCCTCGCCCTCCTCGAAGCGCGACTTGAACGAGTAGTTCCCCTCGAAGCCGCCCTTGCCGGTGCGGATCGTGCCGGAACCTTCGGTGAGCGTGCCCTGCCAGCGGGCCGATGATGAGCGGATAGGCATAGTCACGACCCTACTGCGGGTCGCTGAGGAAGTTTGCGGGAACCGTCACGCCACACGGATCAGCCCGGTGAGCCCGGGGAGGGCGGCTTCTCCCGAAGTGGAGCCTCGCCAGGTCACGCCGCCGTCGCGGGCGGCGTACACGCGCTGGAGGTCGCGGGACACGGCCAGGCCGCGTACGGCTGGTGTGGTCCACTTCTCGACGGGCCGGCCGGCTTGGTCGAGCACTTGGACTCCGTGATCGCCGCCCACGTAGAGGAGCTTGTCGGAGGCGGCGGCGTACGCCGATCCGGTGTCGGAGCCGACTTTGGCGACGTCGAGCACCTTCAGCGTCTCGGTGGAGATCCGGGCGAGGGCCCCGGCGGCGAGGTCGACGACGAACAGCAGCGAGCCGTCGGCGCTCAACGCGATCGAGTACGCGGTGCTCGCCGAGTGCCCGAACGGATCGGGCAGGTCGACGCAGTACGCCCAGTTCTGTTCGGTCTCCAGGGTGTGGACGAACGCGTGCACGTTGCCGGGCCGCCCGGACAGCAGGTCGCGCGTGTGCTGGTGTCCGGGTTGGTGGGTGTAGAGGGTGTAGAGGACGCGTCCGGTCGGCGACGCGACGGCGGTCCGGCCCTCGCCTCGCATCTCCTCCTCCGCGCCCGCCGGCACCGGCACCTTGTCCCGGGTCCACAGCGGTTCGAGTCTCCGCGTGGTCAGGTCGAGGCGGCGTACTCGGTAGTGGTCCGGCGCGGTGGCGGGCAGCCACTCCAGGACGAACAGCCCCTGCCGGTCGGCGGTGAAGGCGTCCGGCTCGATCACGCCCGGCACGGTGATCCGCTGGAGGATCTGCTTCGAGTCCGCGATCACGATCGTGGTCTTCGCGCGCGCCCGCGGCTTCAGCGGATCGCCCTCGGGCGCGGCCAGCGCGACCAGCGACCCGTCCGCGTGCACCACCCGCGGCGTCCAGCGGCCATCGATCGGGTAGCCGCCGAGCCGCGTACCGGCCAAAGTGGTCGTGAAGTCCAGCTGCGTCGTCTTTTCGGCGGCCGTGGCCAGGCACAACGTCGACCCGGTCGCCGACAGGGCCCCGGTCCGGCCCGGGGTCAGTCCGCCGTCGCGGGCCACCGCCAGTCCGTCGCGGGTCTTCACCACAAGCACATCTGGTACGCGTACCGCAGCTGGATCGGCGTCGTCAGCAGCCTGGCAGGCGGCCGTGGCCGACGCCGCCACCGCCGCCCCGGCGAGCATGAGCAGGTTCCGTCGTGTCGTCATGCCCTGCCGACACCGATGGAACCATCCGGGTTCCCGCGGTGTCATGCGATGTGTCGAGAGGCGTCATCCTGGAGAGCATGGAATCCGAAGCCGTCACCGAGACCGCGCTCGTCGAGCGGGCCGCGGCCGGCGACCAGCACGCGTACGCGGAGCTGGTCGCCCGGACGAGCGCGCTCGCGCGCCGGACGGCCATCTTGTTGGGCGCCGGTGACGACGCCGAGGACGTCGTGCAGGAGGCCTACGTCAAGGCGTACCGGCGGCTGGAGACGTTCCGCGGCGACTCGTCCTTCCGGTCGTGGCTGCTGACGATCGTCGCGAACGAGACCCGGAATCTGCACCGCACCCGCCAGCGCCGGGCCGGCCTGCTCGAACGGGCCGCGGTCGCCGAAGGCCTGCCGCCGGAACGCGATCACGCCGTCGACGGCGCGCTGTCGACCGAGCGGCGGGAGGAGCTGGTCGCGGCGCTCAAGCAGCTCAGCCCGGCCGACCGGGACGTGCTCGTGTACCGGTATCTGCTCGACATGTCCGAGGCGGAGACGGCCGAGCTGCTCGACCGGCCCAAGGGCACGGTGAAGTCCCGGGCCAGCCGCGCGCTCGCCAAACTGCGTACGCAGTTGATCGTCGCGGTGCTCGTGATCGCCACCGTGCTGACGGTCGTCTTCGTCCCGCCCGTCCGGACCGCCGTCGCCGACGTGGTGACCACGATCCTGCGGCTCGGCGGCGTCGAAGTACGCCAAGGTGAGCCGGCGCCGTCCATCGCCCCGACGCCGAGCCCGCTGCCGATGCTGACCAGCGGCGATCTGGCGCAGGCGCGGACCCGGGCGGCGTTCCCGATCGGCGTCCCGGCGGTGCTCGGCGACCCGGAGCGAGTGGAGCTGGCCGATCCCGGCCCCGACGGGCATCCCCGGGTGGTGACGCTCCTCTATTCCGGCGTACGCCTCGACGAAGTGGACGGCGCACTCGACCTGGCCTTCGCCAAGACCGCCGACGGCGTGGAATGGGTCGGCGGCGACATGCTCTGGCTGGCCAAGCCGCATCCGCTGGTCTACGTGGACCGCTGGGGCACCCGGCGCGAGGAGACCGCTCGGCTGTCCGGCCCCTGTCTGGTGTGGCAGGCCGGATCGGTCACCTACCGGCTCGAAGGCGTCACCTCGAAGGAGGAGGCGCTGCGGATCGCCCGCTCCGTCCGCTGAGCCGGGCGGGCCGGCTCAGGCGTACCGGCTGGATTCGAGCAGCCATTCCAGGTGGCCGCGCGGGGCGCCCAGCAGCACCATCGCGACCTTGCTGGCGTCCCGCGCGGCGGCCTTGCTCAGGTCGAGCCGGGCGAACTCGGCGGGCAGCGCACGGGCGGCGGCGGTCAGGTCGTCGATCCGGGCGGCGATCCGGTCCAGCACCTCCGCGGCGGCCGCCGCCAACGAGACGCCCTGGTCGTGCGCCAGGACGAGCACGTAGTTGTGCACGTCGCCGCGAGCGCTCTCCTTGGCCGCCGAGGCGACGTCGTTGCACCACGCCGTGACGTCGTTGCACGCCGACAACAGGTCGCGCCACGCCGCCGACGTACGCAGTCCGCCCGGCAGCTCCGCGCCCAGCACGGGTTCCGGGAGGTCGAAGAGGAACGACCCGTTGGCCTGGCGGCGCAGGTGTGCGTACTCGCTGGGTGAGGGAAGACGCCGCGTGGACCGGAAGCGCGCCTCGTAGCGGCACGCCGCGCGATGCTCGGCGAGATGGACCCGGAACATGGCCCGCCAGCTCGCGCTGCCCCGAGGCGCGGTGCGTGACCACAGGTCCCGGAAGGCGCGGACGACCGGATGGGCGTCGAGCGGCGGCACGGTGTCGCACGAGCTGAGGACGGCGTCGTAGAGCCGATCGACGGCTGCCTCGTCCCAGCCGAGCGGGCCGTCGTCGCGCAGGTCGTCGAAGACGAACAGCCAGACCAGCCACTGTCCGAAGAGGATCACCTCGGGCGCCTTGGTCTCGGGGAACGCGCGGGAGGCCATCTCGCCGAAGCGGGCCGCCTGGAGCCGGGCCGGGTACAGCTCCGGAAAGCTGCGCAGCGCCCATTCCTCGACGGCCAGCTCGATCGCGGCCTCCTCGCGATGGTGCCGGCACGGTGCGGCCAAGGCCGGCACGCGCTCGACGAGCGGCAGCAGGTCGGCCGCGCTCGGCATCCCGGCCGCGCGCGCGGGCGCGGCCGGGACGGTAGTCACACCGGCGGTCACAGCGGACCGAACAGGTGGTTGCCCGGCAGCTTGGGATCGCCGCCGGTGTAGTACTCGTACGCCGCCTGCACCAGTTCGTCGATGGACAGGCTGCCGTTGGCGTCGGAGTCGAGCCGCTCGAAGGACGCGACCGCGTCACCGTCGCCGGTGCCGAAGGCGGTCTGGAGCACCTGGAACTCCTCCAGCGTGATCGCGCCGTCGGAGTTCTGGTCGCAGAGCGCGGCGATCGCCACCGCGGCCGGGCGGAACGTCTTGTCGAACTTCTGCCCGTCGATGTACGCCGTGATCATCGCGGTGCGGAACTCGGCCGGGGAGATCGACCCCGACTCGTCGGTGTCGGCGTGCTCGACGATCTCCGACCACAGCTCGTCGAACCGGTCGATGAGCTGCTTGCCCTTGGTCGACGTCGGCGACTCGCCGAAGCCGAGCAGCACCCGGGAACCGAGGCCGAGCAGGTCGTCGCGCTCGATCTCGCCGGAGTGATTGGCGTCGATGTGGTCGAAAGCCCGGTCGAGCTTTTCGATCTGCAGGTCGTTGGCCATGAAAGCTGCTGCTCCCTCCGCGTCCCGGAATGGGCCGCCGAGGTCTTTCCTACCTGACCAAACCCGACCTTCCCTCACATATCGACCCAGTTCTACCCCCCAGCCCACCCCCACCCTTCCCCGTTGATCATGGAGTTAACTGTGGTCTCGACGGCGTGTCGAGGGGGCAAACTCCA
>NZ_JBFBAZ010000256.1:0-5118 GCF_040682475.1 Hamadaea sp. NPDC051192 | reverse complement strand
GGCGAGTTCACCATGCCACCCCGGCGGTGAGCCCCCTCCCCCTCGCTCGCCCCGCTCGCCCCGCTCGGCTCCCGCCGCCCGCCTCGGCTCCCGCCGCCCGCCTCGGCTCCCGCCGCCCGCCGCGGCTCCCGCCGCCCGCCGCGGCTCCCGCCGACCGCCTCGGCTCCCGCCGACCGCCTCGTTGATCATGGAGTTAACTGTGGTCTCGGCGGTGTGGCGTGACCGGAAACTCCATGATCAACGGGATCGAGGCGGCGTTTACGGTCGGACGGCGGGGCGGTCAATGCGACGCGTGGCCAAGATCGTGCGCCCTCAGTCTGCTAAATCCGGCCGGTTTCCTTGGTCATGCGCCGAGGTGTGCGCGAAACCGCCATAGGGCGCACGCCCTCGGCACATGATCATGAGAATCGGCCGGAGCGCATACGCCGGGCGCGCAATCACGACGATGCGCCGTGTCCGTTGATCATGAGGTTTACGGTCACGACACTCCGTCGAGACCACGGTTAACTCCATGATCAACGCGAAGGGTGGGGGGCACGGGAGCGGCGGCGTCAGCCGCGGCGGCGGCGGAGCGGAGCGCGGGGGCGGAGCGGAGCGCGGGGGCGAGCAGGCGCCGGGAGGCGGCGGCGAGCGCCACCCCGGCGAGCGAGGCGACGGCGGGGACGGCGAAAGCACCGGCGTACCCGTACGCGTCAGCGAGGCGTCCACCCACGGCGCCGCCGATCGCACCCCCGGCGACGACGCCGGAGGCGACCAGCGTCATGACTGCCGACGCGCGCCGGGCTGGGCCGATCGCGCTGGCCAGGGCGTTGACGGCGATCAGGTAGGGCGCGCTGACGACGCCGAGGACGGCCATCGCCGCCAGTACGCCGCCCAGCGACGTCCCCAGCACGACGAGCGCGATCGCTCCGGCGGCGAGGGCTACCGCTGCGGTGGCGTACCGGAGGATGGGGCCCCATCGGGCGGGCAGCCAGGCGGTGGCGACTCCGGCGGCCGCGCTACCGATGCCGAGCACCGCGTAGATCAGGCCGGCCGCGCCTGGCATGCCCGACTCTTCCGCGTACGCCGTCACGCCGGTCTGCGTGGCGCCGAACAGCACGCCGATCACCGCCATCGCCGCGACCAGCATCGACACCGCTCCGACGGGCAGCCGGTCGCGGCTGCGGGCCGGCATGACACCGCGTACGGGTGGGGTGGTCGGGTGCAGCGCGAACGGGATCGCCGCCAGCAGCAGGAGGACGGCCGCCACGAGCAACGGCAGGGTCGGCGGTCCGGCCAATGCCACGATGCCGACCAGGGCCGGACCGGCCATGTAGGACAGTTCGTCGGCCGCCCCCTCGTAGGAGAACGCGGTGGGCAGCAGCCGGGTGCGACTCGGGTCACTGAACAAGGTCGCCCACCTGACGCGTACCAGTGGGCCCACCTGGGGATTCGCGAAGCCGGCGAGCGCGGCGACCAGCGCGACCGCCGCGGGCGGGGCGCCGGAGGTGACCGCGAGCACGATCGCGGCCAGCGCCACCGCGTCGATCACCGCGGTCGTGACGCCGACGAGGCGCTGGCCGTGCCGGTCACTCAGGGCCCCGACGACCGGGCCGCCCACCGCCGCGCCCACCCCGTACGCGGCAGCGACCGCCCCGGCGACGGCGAAGCTGCCGGTGGTGGCGGCGACGAGGGTGACCACGCCGAGCGGGCCCATCGCGGCGGGCAGCCGGGCCAGGAAGGCGACGACGAGGAAGAACGGGCCGGTGGTCTGCACGACCGCGCGATAGCGAGACAAGTGAGGGCTCCAACGTAAGAGTCTTCGCATGCCGTCCCACCCAACCGGCATGCCCCTTACGGCCCTGTACGTGATGCTCAGGCAGCGACGATTCGTCCCACGCCGAGAAGCGGTACGTCCCCGACGGCCCTGAGCAATGTCCACCGAGGCGGACCCGTGAAGTCTAGTCGACGGGGGCGGCGACTTGGGAGGTGTAGAGGCGGGAGATCACATCCTCGATCTCTGGTTCGGCGATCGTGACGTCGCGCAGGCCGCCGACGGCGACGAGCCGCGCCAGCAGGTCGCCGACCTCGGCCGTGCTCTCCAGGGCGAACTCCAGCCGGGTGCCCTCGGCCCGTTCGAGGGTGACGCCGGGCACCTCGACGGAGAGCCCCGTCACGGGTTCGGCGAAGTCGACCGTGACCCGGCGGCGCGAGCCGTAGCGCGCGTGCAGTTCGGGCAACGAGCCGTCGTGGACGACCCGGCCGTGGTCGATGACCACGATCCGCCGGCAGAGCCGTTCGATGTCGGCCAGGTCGTGGGTGGTCAGGACGATCGTCGTATCGCCCCGGGCGCCCAGCTCGGCGAGGAAACCCCGGACCGCCTGCTTGCTGAGCACGTCGAGGCCGATGGTCGGCTCGTCGAGGAAGATCACCTCGGGCCGGTGCAGGAGCGCGGCGGTCAGCTCGCCGCGCATCCGCTGACCGAGCGACAGCTGCCGGACCGGGGTGTCCAGGAAGGCGTCGAGGTCCAGCAGGTCCCGGCACCGGCGCAAGGCCGTCTCGTGATCACCAGCTGGTACGCGATAGACGTGGCGCAGCAACGAGAACGACTCCCGCAGCGGCAGGTCCCATTGGAGCGCGGACCGTTGGCCGAAGACCACGCCGATGCGGGCAGCCAGCCGCCGCCGCTGCGGCACCGGGGTGAGCCCGCAGACGCTCAGCTCGCCGCCGCTCGGGGTGAGCACGCCGGTCAGCATCTTCAGCGTGGTGGACTTCCCGGCACCGTTGGGGCCGAGGTAGCCGAGCAGTTCGCCGCGTTCCACCGTCAGGTCGACGCCGTCGACCGCGCGTACCTCGGTGGACTCCCGGCGGAACCGGCTCACCTTCTTGCGGATGGTGAAGTGCTTGCGCAGGCCGCGTACCTCGATGACAGTCATGATCCCGTGCTCCTGTAATGGCGCACCCCGGTGCGCCAGATGAGCGCCGCGACGGTGGCGGCGATCGGTCCGGCCAGCGGTGCGACCCAGCCGGTCCAGTCCGGCAGCCCGATCGGGTCCGGCCGGCCCAGCAGGGCCAGCGCCGGATAGTACGAGATGAAGCCGAGGCCCAGGACGAAGCCGAAGAGCCGCCGGAACCACGCCCCATACAGCGACATCGGGTACGCCGTGAAGTCGCGCCCGCCGTAGGTGACGATGTTGCCCAGCTCGCCCGATTCGATCCACCAGAACGCGACGGTCGCCGAGGCGACGAAGAGCGCCGCGAAGAAGAGCGCCCCGGCCACGATCGCGACCAGCAGCAACACGGCTTTCGGCACCGTCCAGGCGAGGTGCGCGGCGTGCAGCGCGACCGCGAGGATGACCGCCGCGTACACGACCCGGCTCAGCCGCCGGATGCTGAAGTCCACCGCCAGCAACTGCCCCAGTACGCCCAACGGCCGCACCAGCACGGTGTCCAGCGTCCCGGTCCGGACGTAGACACGGATGCGCTCGATGTTGCCGACGGCCAGATCGGCCAGGGCGAACGCGACGGCGGTGATCGCGAACATCAGCAGCACCTGCGGCCGGCTGAAGCCGCCGAGGTCGTCGGTCACCTGGAACATGACCAGCATCGCCATGAGGTCAGCGGAGAGCACGACGAGGTTGCCCGCCATGTCCAGCCAGAACGACACCCGGTAGGACGCCTGGCTGCGTACCTGGGCGAGGGCGAGCGCGACGTAGGGCCGGTCAGCCACCTTGCACCACCAGCCTCCGCTCGGCCCGGCGCTGGACCAGCTCGCACAGCCCGAGCAGCACCGCGGCCCAGAACAGTTGCAGGCCCACGATCACCAGCGGTCCGGGCCGGCCGGCGTACTCGGAGATGACGTCGAGCGGAGCCTGGAGAAGCGAGGGAAAGGGCGTGGCCAGCCACAGCGCCCACATGAGCGGCTCGGGCAGGAAGCGCAGCGGGAAGAACAGCCCGCCGAACAGGCCGGAGCAGAACAACCAGAACATGGACGGCCCACGGTTGTCGAGCAACCAGTACGCGCAGCAGTTGACCAGGAACCGGCAGCAGAAGCAGACGACCACGGCCAGCACGATGGACAGCAGCCCGAGCGGATAGGTCCAGACGTGCTGCGGCTCGGCCAGGCCGAAGACGAGGCTCGCGACGATCAGCGGCGGCGCGAACCGAATGAGCATCGCCAGCCCGGCTCGCCCCATGTCCTGGGCGAGGTAGGTGGTGAGGGTCCGCTGGGGGCGGAGCAAGTCCATCACCACGTCGCCGCTGCGGATGCGGTCGGACAGTTCGGACCAGCCCCAGAGCTGGACGACGCCGATGAGCCCCTGGCCGAGCCAGACGAAGGTGAGCAGCTGCTCGGTGGAGTAGCCGGCCGCCGCACCCGTTCCGGCGGCCACTCCGAGCAGGACGTACGACCGCAGGAACCCGAACATCGTGTTGGTCGCCAGCGAGGCGATGGCCGCCTGCCGATAGGTGGCATAACGACGAAAGCCGATTGCGGCTAATGCCCCGAATCGTCCCACCACTTCGGAGAAGTTTCGGAAAGGTACCCGAGCCACAGTGGCGGTGACATTCGGCACGCCGTACCCTCCCGTTGCAACCGCATCTTCTCTGCCGGCCGGGGTGACCCTATCGTCGTCAGGGAACGGCGGGACAACCGTTTTCGCCGGGACACCGGCGACCCGATCTTCACGAGGTGTGGCGTGACCATCGAGCGCACCAGCGGCCGGCCCGGGTCGGACGTCCCAGCTTGGGCTGGCACGCCGACCTCGCCGTGGTCGAAGGTGCCTGCTCAGCGCCAACCCGCCGACGACAACCCCGATCCGCAGCAGCACGGCCAGGCCACGCCGCCGGGGCCGTTCCCGCCCCGCGCGACCGGCATGGCGCAGCCGCAGTTCGGGCCGAACGGCCAGCCGCTGCCGCCGGGTCCCAACGGCCACCAGCAGCACCCCGGCCAGCCACAGCACCCGGGTCAGCCGCAGCACCCGGGCGCGGGTTACGCGCAGCCCGGCTACGGTCCGCCACCCGGCCAGTTCCCTCCGGGGCAGTACCCGGGCGGTCCGCAGGCACCGCACGGTCAGCCGCAGCAGGGCCAGCAGTACGGCCCGCCCGGCCAGGTCTACGGCCAGCCCGGCCCGCAGCAGG
>NZ_JBFBAZ010000255.1:0-5241 GCF_040682475.1 Hamadaea sp. NPDC051192 | reverse complement strand
GCCGGCACCTCGGCCACGACGGTGACCCGGTTCTGCCGCGACGTCGGCCTGACCGGCTACCACGAGCTGCGGCTGCTGCTGGCCGTGGCGGTCGACCGGCAGCAGTCGGCCGGCCGGCACGTGCCGATCGGCGCGGAGACCGACATCGCGCCGGAGGACAACTTCCCGGCCATCACCCAGAAGATGGCCCACGCCGCGCAGCGCGCCATCCAGGACACTGTGGACACGTTCGACCTGGAGGCGCTGTCGGCGGCGGTCGACGCCCTGAACCGGGCGCACCGGGTCTACCTCTACGGCGTCGGCTCCAGCGACGTCGTCGTGGCCGACCTCGACCACAAACTGTCCCACCTGGGGCTCACCTGTCTGGCGTACTCCGACGTGCACCGCGCGGTCGCGTCCGCGGCGCATCTGAGCGCCCAGGACGTCGTCATCGCGGTGTCGCACTCGGGGCGCACCGTCGAAGTGCTCGACCCGGTCCGCGTGGCGAAGCAGCGGGGCGCCACGACCCTGGCCATCACCAACTACCCCCGCTCACCCCTGGCTGAGATGAGCGACATCGTGCTGGCCAGCGCCGGACGGGAGAGCATCTTCTTCCGCACCGGCGCGACCGTCAGCCGGATCGCTCAGCTCTACGTCGCCGACTGTCTGTTCGCCGCGCTCGCGCAGCGTCGCGGTGATCAGACGTGGGAGGCGTTCGACCGCGCGCACGACGCGGTCTCGTCCCGACACTCTGCAGGCAGGACCAACAACCGTGTACGTGGAAGTCGAACCTGACGCTCCGACCGAACGCCGCAACCCGTCCTCCGACCGGATCGACGAACTGCCGCTGGCTGACGTCCTGCGGCTGATCAACGAGGCCGACGCGACCGTGCCGGCGGCGGTGGCGGCGGTACTGCCCCAGATCGGCGAGGCCGTGGAGGCCGGCGTCCGCGCCCTGGCCGGCGGCGGCCGCATCCACTACTTCGGCGCGGGCACCTCCGGCCGGGTCGCGTTCGCCGACGCCGCCGAGCTGCGCCCGACCTACGCGCTGCGACCGGACCAGGTCGTCCCGCACGTCGCGGGCGGGGTGGACGCCCTGTGGCGGGCCGCCGAACAAGCCGAGGACGACGACACCGCCGGGGCGCGCGACGCCTCCGACGTCCAACCCGGCGACCTGGTGCTCGGCGTGGCCGCGAGCGGCGGCACCCCCTACGTCGGCGGCGCGCTGCGGCAAGCCCGCAAGCTCGGCGCGACGACCGGGCTGATCACGTCGAACCCGCGGGCGTCGCTGGCCGAGCACGCCGACATCTTCATCGCCGCCGACACCGGCCCGGAGATCATCACCGGCTCGACCCGGATGAAGGCGGCCACCGCGGCGAAGCTGATCCTCAACACGTTCTCGACCGCGCTGATGGTCAAGTACGGGCGGACCTACGGCAACCTGATGGTCTGCGCCGTGCCGACCAACGCCAAACTGCGCCGCCGCGCGGTGTGGACGCTGTCGGCCGCCGCGCACGTCGACGGAGACCTCGCCGCCGAAGCGCTGGCCGAATCCGGCGACGACCCGTCGGTGGCGTTGCTCATGCTGCTGGCCGCACCCGACCACCAGCTCGCCGACGTCGACGCCGCACGGCAGGCGCTCACCGAGACCCGTGGGGCGATCCGGCCCGCGGTCTCCCGCCTCACCGCCCCCTGACGCTCCGCTTACGCGGCGCTTACGCTCCGCTGGTGGCCGCTGTGCTTTGGCGGCAGATCAGGGATATGCCTGGAATCTTGGTCCAAGATCGCAGGCATATCCCTGATCTGCTGCTTATCCGTGCCCATCCAGGGCCCGACCGGGGCAGGGAGGGCGGGTCAGATCGGGTTGGGTTCCAGTAGCTCGGTGAACCAGCCCCAGACGCCTTCGCCGTACTCGGAGAGCAGTTTCTCGTCGGCGTCGCGCAGGGAACGCCGATAGGACAACGCCCGGCTGATCTTCGTCACGGTCAGCGCGGCGTCGACCCAGCGGACCAGGTCCGTTCGTGCGTGCTCACCTGTCCACGCCTCCAGGTACGCGTCCCGCAGCCGGACCAGCAGCGGATCGCCCTCCTCGACCTCGGCCTTGCGGGCGGCGACTCGCAACGTCACCAGCAGCGTCCCGAACGGGTGCGCCACGCTGGCATCGCCCCAGTCGAAGAAGGCATGCTTGTCGCCCCGGACGAGCACGTTGGCGTCGTGCAGATCGTCGTGCTGCAACGTCGGGCCGATCCCGGACGCGACGAGGTCCTCGGCGGCCCGCTGCACGACCGGCCGCATCGCGGTCAGCGCGTCGACCTGGTCGGCGACGTTGGCGCGGACGAACGGGTCGTTCAGCAGCAGGTCGAACCACTCCGGCAGCCGCTGCGGCCGCAGGTCGGGCGTACCCACGGCGAGGAGGTCGGCCACGTGCGGCGTGAGGCTGCGCTGGATGTCGGCGTACTCGCCGAGCATCCGCTCCCACACCTCGATCCGGAACTTGCCGTCCTCGTGCGCCCGCAGCGTCACGCCGCCGTCCGGGCTGAGCGACCAGCCACGCCCGGCGTCGACCGCGAGCGGGACCACGACGTGCGCCGGCACGAGCGTGCCCAGCAGCCGCAACAGTCCCGCCTCGTACGCCGTGTCGGCGAGGTTGAGTTTGAGCCACATGTCCCCGGCGCCAGTAGTGATCTTGGCCACCTGGGACCAGGGATATCGGTGGGGCCACGTGACCTCGTGCACGCTGATCCCGCGTGCTGTGAGCTCCGTCGTAGCCCAGTCTTCCGGCCGCAATTCGTTCACACCGGGAAGCTACCGTTGACCAGTGCCGTTGGTCAGCTTGTTTACCGTCGTCGTCGCCCTCGCCGCCGCGAGCGCGATCGGCGTCGCGTGGAGACGGCGAAACGGCCGGTTCACCGCCCAGACCCCGGGGGAGGTCCCGATGCTGCGCGAACTCGGCTGGCAGCCGGGCACACCGCTGACCCTGCTGCAGTTCTCGTCGGCGTTCTGCGCCCCGTGCCGGGCCACCCGCGCCCTGTGCGAGCAGGCCGCGAAGACCGTCGACGGCGTACGCCACGTCGAGGTGGACGCCGAGTCGCACCTCGACGCCGTCCGCGAACTGGGCATCATGCGTACGCCGACGGTGCTGCTCGTGGACGCCGCCGGGACGATCGTCCGCCGGGCCAGCGGGCAGCCGACCCGTGCCCAGCTGGTGGGAGCGATCACCGCGGTTCTCGGCGAGTTCACAACCGCCCAGTAACTTTGCGTTCATGCAGCTCGACGTCCGTGGACCGCGCTTCGCGGCGGTAGTCACCACGGTGGTTCTCATCGTGATCGCGCTCACCCGCAGCGGCTGGCTCGCCGCCGCCCAGGCGGTCGTGTTCGCCGTCGGCGCGGTCAGCGCCCGGCACGCGCCCTACGGGGCGCTCTTCCGTGTCCTGGTCGCGCCCCGGCTCGGCCCGCCCCGTGAAGTCGAGCCGGCCGAGCCGGTCCGGTTCGCGCAGGCCGTCGGGTTCGTCTTCGCCACTGTCGCGGCGGTCGGCTTCCTGTCCGGTGCCACCGCGGTCGGTCTGGTCGCGACGGCTTTCGCGCTGATCGCGGCGTTCCTCAACGCCGCGTTCGGGCTGTGCCTCGGCTGCGAGGCGTACCTGCTGTTGCGCCGGGTCACCGGGCCGCGTCGCGCCTGAACTCCGCCCGCCACCGGGCACTGGCGCCGTCGGCGTCCGGCAGCATCTCCACCTGCTCGGCCGTCAGGCCGTTCGCGGTGAACAGCTCGATGTCCGCGCGGGTCAGCGGCCACGGCGGCCCCTCGGGCACCGGGCCGTCCGGTCGCCACCGCTGGATCACGATCAGCCGCCCGCCCGGCGCCACCGTCTCGCAGATCGCCGCGACGGCCGCCTCGCGCAGGCGTACCGGTAGCGCTTGCACCGTGAAGATCTCGACGACCAACTGGTACGCCTGACGCCACGCCTCGGGCAACTCGAAGAGGTCGGCGGCGACATAGTGGACGGCCGAGCCGGGGAACCGGGCGCGTACGCCCGCGATGGCGCTGGGGGAGACGTCGAACGCGGTGACCTCGAAACCCCGGGCGGCGGCGAACTCCGCGTCGTCGCCGTAACCGCAGCCGATCACGAGCGCCGGTTCGCCGTGCCCGTGCAGCTCGACCGCGTCGGCCCACTCCACCAGCAGCGGGTGCGGGACCTTGCTGTCCCACGGCACGGCCGCCGTCCCGGCTTCGGCCTCGGCGTACAGGCGCTCGAACCAGCCGGTCGCGTCGTTGTTCGCGGCGGCCTCGGCGGCCAGCGCGCGGGCGTGCTGATCGGGATCGGTCATACCCCGATGCTAGCGTTGCCCCGTTTCGCCCGGATGCTCAGTCGGCGCGACCGGGGCCGGAGTGCCGGCGCCCTCCCAGACGAACTGTCCGAACGACCACGGAAGGGCGGCTGTCCCGACGGTCAGCAGGATCGCGCCGAGCAGCCGCAGGACCACAATGGTCGTCCCGGTACGCCATCCGCCGGTCAGCCACCATGGCGCCAGCCCGGCGACCAACTCCGGTGCGACGACCAGGAACAACAGGCTGCCCAGCGCGGCGCGCCACCGATCCGGCTCGTTCCCCGGCATGGCCCGCAGGGGAGTCCCGCCCTCCCCAGTGGACGGCCCCCGCACCCGTACGCTGACCGTTCGGCGCGAATCACTCACCTTGCGGGCGAGTGCCGGAAAGGGCGGCGAACCTCACGATGTCCGATGGAAATTCCTAAGTTCCCCCGGACTTGAGAGGCGTCAGTGTCTGACAACGAGGCCGCCGACCTCCCGCTCGACTCTCGAGCAAACCCGCCGCGCGACGATCGCGGCCGGTACATCAACTGGCGTCGCCGGGCTGCTGCCGCCGCGGCTGCGGAAGCGGCCGCGGTCGCCGCTGCTGCCGCCGCCGCGTCCAACGCCCCGCCGGCGGACGCCGCCGCGCCGGCCGGAACCCCCGACCCGGCCGGCGCTCCCGAACCGGCCAGTACGCCTGAGCCGGTCGAGACGCCGCCGCCGGCCGATGCCGCCGAGGCCGCCGAGGCAGCGGACGCTCCGACCGAGCAGGTGTTCGCCGCCGAACCGCCGGCCGAACCCGCAGCCGCGGAAGCCACGCCGGCCGAACCGGCCGTGGCTGAACAGCCCGCACCGGCAGACCCGGCGCCCGTCGCCGCACCTGTCGCCGCCGCGGCGGTGAGCGAGCCGCCGGCTACGGAGACGCCCACTCCGCCGCCGACCGAGCCCCCGGCC
>NZ_JBFBAZ010000254.1:0-5399 GCF_040682475.1 Hamadaea sp. NPDC051192 | reverse complement strand
CCGCCCGCTGGTGTGGCGCCCGCATAACTCGGCGGCGGCCTACGGGGCCCTCGCCGCCTGGGGGGGTCCGCCTGACTTCCCGGCGGGGGGCCGCCCTTACACGGCGGCCCCGCCGGGGACGATCAGGCCTGACTCGTAGGCCAGGACGACGGCTTGGGTTCGGTCGCGCAGACCGAGTTTGCCCAGCACCCGGCTGACGTGCGTTTTCACCGTCTCCTCGCCGACGACCAGCCGGGCGGCGATCTCCGGGTTCGACAGCCCCTCGGCGATCAGCCGGAGCACCTCCGTCTCCCGGGGAGTCAATGTGGACAGACTCGTGGGCGGACTCGGACGGCGTACGCGCAATCGGGCGAACTCCGCGACGAGCCGGCGGGTCACCGCCGGGGCGAGGAGGGCGTCGCCGGCGGCGACGACGCGTACGGCGTCGAACAGACGCTCGGCGGTCACGTCCTTGAGCAGGAAGCCGCTCGCGCCCGCCTCCAGCGCGTCGTAGACGTGTTCGTCCAGGTCGAACGTGGTGAGGATGACGACCCGGGTGTCCCCGCCGTCGGCCAGCACGCGGCGGGTCGCCTCGATGCCGTCGACGACGGGCATCCGCACGTCCATCAGGACGACGTCGGGCCGCTGCTCACGGCATACCCGGACGGCTTGCGCGCCGTCGGCCGCCGCGCCGACGACCGCGAAGTCCGGCTGCGTCGCCAGCAACGCGGCGAACGCGGCCCGCACCACCTCCTGGTCGTCGACGACGACGATGCGTGTGACGCTCACTGATCTCCCTTCGCCACCGGCAGAACCGCCTCCACCACGAAACCTCCGGTGGGACCAGGCCCAGCGATCAGCCGCCCGCCGGCCATCGCGGCCCGCTCGCGCATTCCGGCGAGTCCGTGTCCCGGCGCGCCCGCGCTGCGTCCCGGCCCGCTGTCGCGCACCCGCACCAGCAACGCGTCCGGCCGATAATGCAGCTCCACGTCCACTGCGGCACCCGCGGCATGCCGCCGGGCGTTCGTCAGCGCCTCTTGCACGATGCGGTACGCCGTGAGCTCGATCCCTTGATCCAACGGGGCGACGGAGCCGGACACGATGAGCCGGGCGCTCCCGGAGCCGAGGTCGCGTACCTCGTCCAGCAGTTCCGTGAGGTCCTGCAGGGTGGGCTGCGGGCGGCGGACCGGGCTGATCGGGGCGGACGCCGTGTCCTCGCGCAGTACGCCGAGCAGCCGTCGCATCTCGGTCAACGCCGTCCGGGCGGTGTCGCCGATCGCGACGAGCCGCTTGGCCCCCTCGGGCGGCATACCGGGCGTCGTCAGCCGGGCCGCCTCCGCCTGCACCGCGATCATCGAGATGTGGTGCGCCACGACGTCGTGCAGTTCGCGGGCGATCCGCGCCCGTTCGCCCCGGGCGATGTGCTCCAGCAGCGAATCCTGGACGGCCTGATCGGCGGCGGCCTGCCGCTGCGCCTCACCCCGCGCCCGGTACGCCGCTCCCCCGGCCGCGGCGAGCCCGGTGACCGCGAAGAGTACGACGGCGAGCGTACGCCCACCGGGCTGGTCGGCGGCCACGGGTGTGACGGCGTACGCGGCGAACGGCAGGACCAGCACCAGGCCCGTCCACGGCTTTCGGCGTATCGCCGTGGTTATGTAGAGAAGAGTGAGCGCCACGAGTCCGGCGGCGGGCGGGAAAGCGCCCAGGAACAGACCTAGCAGGCACGCGGACGCCGAGAGGGCGGCCGCCGTGCCGGGCCACACGCGGATCAGCGCGAGCGGAGCGACCATCGCGAGTGTGGCGAGCGCCGCGAAGCTGGCGATGTCCGGACGAGAAGCGGTACGCACGGCGCTCTCGGCGACGGCGGCGGTGCCGAGGACGGCGGCGCCGATCGCGGGCCAGCCCGCCGCCACATTTCCCGTCCACCTCACGGCAGCCATTCTTACCTGCGGTTGCGCAAACTGTCGTCCTCCGCTTAAGGGGTGCGCCCATCCCCTACGAGAGGGACTCGGCCGCGGCAAGACCACGGTCGCGCGTGACGCCTCCGGTGCACCACCCCGCCTAGCGTGCTCGGCATGGAAACTTCCATCGAAGTACGCGACCTGCGCAAGCGCTATCGCGGCGCCGTCGCGGTCGACGGGCTGTCGTTCACCGTGCGAGCCGGCGAGGTGACCGGCTTCATCGGCCCCAACGGGGCGGGCAAGTCCACGACGATGCGGCTCATCCTGGGCCTGGACGCGTCCGACGGCGGAACCGCGCTGGTCGGCGGGGCGGACTATCGGACGCTGCGCGCGCCGCTGACCCATGTCGGGGCGCTGCTCGACCCAGGCGCGGTGCATCCAGGCCGGCGCGGCCGCGACCATCTGCTGTGGATGGCCTACAGCAACGGCATCTCCCGCAAGCGGGTCGACGAGGTGCTCGACCAGGTCGGCCTGGCGTCGGCCGGCAAGCGCCGGGCCGGCACCTACTCGCTGGGCATGCAACAGCGGCTCGGCATCGCCGCCGCGCTGCTCGGCGATCCGCCGGTGCTGCTGCTCGACGAGCCGGTCAACGGGCTGGACCCGGACGGCATCGTGTGGATCCGGGAACTGCTGCGGTCGCTGGCCGCCGAGGGCCGGGTCGTGCTCGTGTCCAGCCACCTGATGAGCGAACTGGAGGACACCGCCGACCATCTGGTCATCATCGGGCGCGGCAAGCTCGTCGCCGACACCAGCGTCGCCAAACTGCTGGCCGCCGCGTCGAAGGACCGCGTCGAGGTACGCACCGCGCAGCGTACGGAGGCGATGACGGTGCTGGCCAACGCCGGCGCGACCGTGTCGGTCACCGGCTCGGACACCGTGATCGTTGAAGGGCTGCCGCCGGACGGGATCGGCGGGCTGCTCACCGGCGGCGGCGTCTCGTTCACCGAACTACGACGGCACCGCGCTTCGCTCGAAGAGGCGTACATGGAGCTGACGCGCTCCTCGGTGGAGTTCACTCCCGCCTCATCCGGTGCTCCGGCTGACGGCGCCGCGATCGAGGAGGCGAGCCGATGAACGGCTTCGGCGGCCTCTTGCGGGCGGAATGGGTCAAACTGCGCTCCGTCAATCGCTGGGTGATCGCTTTGTTCGGCGCGGCCGTGCTGACCATCGGCATCAGCCTCCTCGGGGCGACCGCGTCGGACACCGACGCCAACGCCAAGCCGAACTTCGTGGTCGGCCCGCACAACGATCCGGTGGCCGACGGATTCTCCTATGTGCACCAGCCGGTGACCGGGGACGTGACGCTCACCCTCAAGGTGGGCTCGCTGTCGCCGCAGGAGGAGCCGAGCAGGCGCTCCGGCCCCAACGGGGACATGGAGAAGCTGGACGACCCGTCGCCGTGGAACGCCGCGTCCGCGGGCATCATGCTCAAGGACGGAGCGACGTCGGGCGCCTCCTACGCCGCCGTCTTCGTCAACTCCGAGCACGGCGTACGCCTGCAGTCCGACTTCCGCACCGACATCGCCGGGAAGGCCGCGCAGGCTCCCCAATGGCTTCGGCTGACCCGGACCGGGAACGTCGTGTCGGCGTACCAGTCGGCCGACGGCAGCACCTGGGAGAAGATCGGCGAGGTGACCCCGGTGCACCTGCCGGCCACCGCCGAGATCGGGTTCTACGTCTCCTCCTCGCCCACCCTCTACGTCTCCCGGGGCGCGGGCGGCTCCTCGGTCGGCGCGCACCTCACCCGGTCCACGGCGACCTTCGACGACATCGCGCTCACCGGCGCCACCCCCGGGCAGTGGCAGACCGACGCGGTCAAGCAGCCCGGGGCCGAGGAGATCCGGATCAAAGAGGGCGCGCCTCAGATCACCGGGTTCAGCGAGTCCGGCGGCACCTACACGGTCATCGGCGCGGGCCGGATCGGCCCGCAGGACCCCGGGGACGACCCGGTGGAAGCCTCCCTGCTCGGCGTCATCGCGGGCATCATGGCACTGATCGCCGTCGGCGTCCTGTACGCGACCTCGGAGTACCGGCGCGGCATGATCCGCACGACGTTCGCCGCCGAACCGCGGCGGGGCCGGGTGCTGGCCGCGAAGACACTGGTCCTCGGGGGTACGGCGTTCGTGCTCAGCCTGGTCGGGGTGGTCGCCGGATACCTGATCGCCCGCCCGGCGCTGCGCAAGAGCGGCTTCGCCCCGCCGGCCTTCCCGGACGAGTCCATCACCGACCCGGTCGTCATCCGCGTACTGCTGTTGTCGGCGGCGTTCATGGCCCTGCTCGCGGTCTTCGCGATGGCCGTCGGCATCCTGCTGCGGCACAGTGCCGGGGCGATCACGCTGACGATCGTGCTGGTGATCCTGCCGATCATCGTCGGCTCGATCCTGCCCGGCACGCTGCCGAGACTGCTCATGTACACCACCCTCGCCGGCGGCATGGCGACGCAGCGGGCCAAACCCCCGACGCTGACCCTCGCCGAACCGTGGGCGCTCATCGGGCCGTGGGCGGGCATCGGCGTGGTCGCGGCGTACACCGCGGTGGCGCTCGGGCTGGCGTGGTGGTCGCTGCGGCGGAGGGACGTGTGAGGACCGTGCGAGCGGAGTGGACCAAGCTGCGATCCCTGCCCAGCACCGGCTGGCTGCTGCTCGCCGCGGTGGTCGCGACGGTGGCGCTCGGCTTCGCGGTCACCGGATCGATCGACGCCGACCACTGCCGCAGCGACTGCCACGAGGACCTGACCCGGATGAGCCTGATGGGCGTACGCCTCGGGCAGGCCGCGGTGGCGATCCTGGCCGCCCTCGCGGTGACCTCGGAGTACGCCACCCGCACGATCCGGCCGACGCTGACCGCGACACCCGGGCGCCTCCGGGTGCTGCTGAGCAAGCTCACGGTGGTCACCGGGCTGGCGCTGCTGGCCGGGGCGGCGGGAATGGCCGGCTCGCTGCTGGCCGCCCGCGCCGTCCTGCCCCGCAAGGGATTCACCCCCACCAACGGGTACGCCTACCTGTCGCTGGCGGATCACCTGACCCTGCGGGCGTACGCCGGATCGGTGCTCTACCTGGGGCTGATCGCGTTGATCAGCGCCGGGCTCGGGTTCGTCCTGCGGGACACGGGCGGCACCATCGCGGCGATCCTGGCGCTGCTCTACGGCTCGCCGCTGATCGCGATGTTCGTCACCGACGCCAAGTGGCAGCACCGCATCCACCGGTTCTCGCCGATGGACGCGGGGCTGGCCATCCAGTCCACCCGGGACTTCGCGGTCACCACCCACATCGGGCCCTGGGCGGGGCTGGGTGTGCTCGCCGCGTACGCCGCGGCGGCGGTGCTCGCCGGGGCGATCCTGTTCCGCCTCCGCGACGCCTGACGCCCTATGGCTGGGGTCAACCGCGCGCCCCGGCGCCCACAGTAGGAATCCCAGTCCGAGGCACCCGGCACAACCAACCCGCGCCAACCAAGAGTGAC
>NZ_JBFBAZ010000253.1:0-5435 GCF_040682475.1 Hamadaea sp. NPDC051192 | reverse complement strand
ATCATGGTTACGCATGCTTCCCGGCGCCGAAATGACCTGCGTAACCGTGATCTGCACCTAAAGGGGCTAGCGGTCGGTGGGGCTGACGCCGATCCGCAGCACGGAGTCCGCCCCGGCTATCGCGCTCGCCGTCCCGTACTTGCGGTGGAAGTGCGTACGCAGGGTGGGCAGGCGGTCGGCGTCGACCGGCAACAGCGACACCGGCCCGTCCGGCGGCTCGATCGGCAGGGTGTCCCAATCGACGCGTACCTGCGGATCGACGACGCGCATGCGATACAGCTCGGTCACGATGTCGGCTGCGGCTATGAAGAGTTCGCCGTCCACGACGGCGTACTGGGCGCGCCGGGTCAAGAAGTCGGCGGCTGGGGTCGCGATATCGAGGTCGACGAGGAAGTACTCGCCGAGTGGAACGGTCTCCGCGTCGCGCCAGAGTAGGTCGAACTGTTCGTCGACGAACTGCGCCAGGCGGGAGTTCATGCTGGTCTCGTAGTGCTTGATGTCGCTGCCGACCCAGTTTCCCTTGGGGAAGAAGGAACTCACCGCCCGGCTGTCCCACCGGTACATCCGGGCCGGTGGGAGCGAGGAGTAGACGCGTACGGCCAGTTGCCCGACGCTGCGATCTGGCAGTTGCCGCGTCAGGTCCCAGAAGGTCTGCAGCACGTCGCCGATGACGACCGCCACGTCGAACTGGTTGTCCAAGTCCCGCGTACGCTGCTCGGCCGCCTTGCTCTCCGGGTCGAGGATCAGGATCTGCACGCGTACGCCGCGTTCGACGGCCTGCCGCAGTTCGCCGAGGAACCGCCGCCGCCACGGGTGATCCATGACGTACGGCCAGGCGCCCATCACGCGGACGACCCGGTTGGCGGTCGCGACTCCCTCGAGGAACGCCTGATGCGGGAACTCGGAGTGGATGACTTCCTCGGGTGTGCGGCTCCGTTCGATGAGCGGTTCGAGCACCATGACCGTGACGACGACGCCCAGCAGCGAGGCGCCCAGGTTGACCAGGATGTCGGCCATGCCGGCGGAGACGCCCAAGAAGGCGGCGCGCAGCAGGACGATCGAGACGATCAAGGTGATCGTGAGCACGAACAGCAATCGCCGCCGCTGCCAGATGCGGCTGAGGTAGGTCCGAATCGGCCCCCGGATCGGGTGCGCGGTCTCGGCGTCGCTCAAGCCACGCATACGAACACCCGCATCGCGACCCCCGAGAGACAGTGTCCTTAGAGGATCGACGCCCGCCCGTGCCCGGGTCAAGAGCGCGTCCGCACCCGGCCAAGAGCCCGCCCGTGCCCGGGTCAAGAGCGCGTCCGCACCCGGCCAAGAGCCCGCCCGTGCCCGGGTCAGCCCGCCCGTGCCCGGGTCAAGAGCCCGTGGGTGTGCGGCAGTGAAACCGGTTGCACGCTGCGGAAATAACCCGCACCATGGCCGGGTGCTGCTGATGATCACGATGACGGGGACCCCGGAGACTCCCGGGACCGATCTCGGCTACCTCCTGGTCAAGCACCCGGATCGGGTGCACCGCTTCGACGTGCCATGGGGCGAGGCGACCGTGCTGTTTCCGGAGGCGACTCCGGAGCGCTGCACGGCGGCCCTGCTCTTGGAGGTCGACCCGCAGACGCTGGCCGACTCCAAAGCGCACAAGGACGCGGCCCGGCAGCTCAATCAATACGTCAACGACCGGGCGTACGCGGCGTCGAGCCTGCTGGTCGCGGCGATGAACCGCGCTTTCCGCTCAGCGATGCGGGGGAGCACCAAGGATCGCCCTGAGCTGGCCGCGACTCCGATCGAGCTCGAGATCCGCGTGCCGGTGCTGCGCTGCAGGGGCGGCGCGGCCGTCGCCGAGCGCCTGTTCGCGCCGCTGGGCTGGACCGTCGAGGCGACGGCCATCCCGCTGGACGAGCAGCTGCCTGAGTGGGGCGCGAGCCGCTACGCCGACCTGCGCCTGACCGGCCGCGTACGCCTTGCCGACGCGCTCAACCATCTGTACGTGCTGCTGCCGGTGCTGGACGACGCCAAGCACTACTGGGTCGCGCCCGACGAGATCGAGAAGCTGCTGCGGGCCGGCGACGGCTGGCTGGCCGGTCACCCCGAGCGCGGCCTGATCACGCGCCGCTATCTCGCCCACAGCCGGGCGTTGACCGAACGCGCCCTCAACCAGCTCGCGACGGACGAGCCGGACACGGTGGAGCCGGAGCAGGAGGAGCTGGAGCCGAAGCGTAAGCCGCTCAACGCGCTGCGCCGAGCCGCGGTGCTGGCGGCGTTGATGGACACCGGTGCGACGAAGGTGCTCGACCTCGGTTGCGGGCCGGGCGCGCTCATCGGCGACCTCCTGCGGGACCGGCGGTACACGCAGATCGTCGGGGCCGACGTGTCCCCGGCGGTGCTCGACGTCGCCGCCCGGCGGATCCGGCTCGACCGGCTGCCCGATCGGCAGAAGGCCCGGATCAAGCTGATCCAGTCGGCGCTGACCTACCGCGACGACCGGCTGCGCGGCTATGACGCGGCCGTGCTCATGGAGGTCATCGAGCACGTGGACGAGGCGCGGCTGCCCGCGCTGGAGGACGCGGTGTTCGCCCACGCCCAGCCCGGCGCGGTCGTCGTGACCACGCCCAACGTCGAGTACAACGTGCGCTACGAGTCGCTGCCGGAAGGCCGGCACCGGCACGGCGACCACCGGTTCGAGTGGACGCGGGAGCAGTTCACGGCCTGGGCCGGCGGCGTATCCGAGCGTCACGGCTACCAAGTCGAGTTCCGTGGTGTCGGCGACGAGGACCCCGAGGTCGGCACCCCCACTCAGCTCGCCCTGTTCCGGAAGGAGGCAGCATAAATGACTACATTGGACATTCCCGAGCTGGCGCTCGTGGTCCTGGTCGGTGTGACCGGCTCCGGCAAGTCCACCTTCGCCCGCCGCCACTTCCGCCCGACGCAGGTGCTCTCCAGCGACGCGTTCCGCGGCCTGCTCGCCGATGACGAGAACGACCAGACCGTCACCGCGGACGCCTTCGAGGCGCTGCACTACATCGCGGGCAAGCGCCTGCGCGGCGGCCGCCTCACCGTGGTCGACGCGACGAACGTCCAGAACCACGCCCGCGCCGGTCTGGTCAGACTCGCCCGCGAGCACGACGTGCTCCCGGTCGCGATCGTCCTCGACACGCCCGAACCCACGTGCTGGGAACGCACGCGGGTCCGGTCCGACCGCGCCTTCGGCCGCGAGGTGGTCCGCCGCCAGCATCGCGACCTGCGGCGTTCGCTGGGCTCGCTCGGCCGCGAGGGGTTCCGCAAAATCCATGTGGTACGCCCAGAGCAGGTCGACAGCATCGAACTGCGCTACGAGAAGCTGTTCAACGACCGCCGGGAGCTGACCGGACCCTTCGACGTCATCGGCGACGTGCACGGCTGCTTCGACGAGCTGCTCTCGCTGCTGACCGAACTCGGCTACACCGCCGAACGGGACGAGCGCGGGCGGGTGGTGAACGCCGTCCACCCCGCTGGGCGTATCACCCTGTTCGTGGGTGACCTGGTGGACCGCGGTCCGGACTCGCCCGCGGTCCTGCGCCTGGTGATGGGCATGGTCGCGGCCGGGACCGCCCTGTGTGTCGCGGGCAACCACGAGGCGAAGCTCCTGAAGAAGCTGCAGGGCCGCAACGTGCAGGTACGCCACGGCCTGGCGGAGACGCTGGAGCAGCTGGAGCGGGACCCGGTCGACGGTCTGGAGCCCTTCCTGAACGGGCTGATCAGTCACTACGTCCTGGACGAGGGGCGGCTCGTGATCGCGCACGCCGGGTTGAAGGAGGAGTACCACGGCCGGGCGTCGGGCCGCGTGCGCAGCTTCGCGATGTTCGGCGACACGACCGGCGAGACCGACGAGTACGGCCTGCCCGTGCGGTACCCGTGGGCGGAGGAGTACCGAGGCAAGGCGATGGTCGTGTATGGACACACGCCGACCGTCGAATCGGAATGGGTCAACAACACGATCTGCCTCGACACCGGCTGTGTGTTCGGCGGCAAGCTGACCGCGCTGCGTTACCCGGAGCGGCAGCTCGTGACCGTGCCTGCGGTACGCGAGCACTACACGCCGGCGCGGCCGCTCGCACCCGCCGCGCCGGTGGTCAACCGTGCGCTGGATCTGAAGTCCGTGACGGGCCGGCGGCACGTCGAGACCGGGCACGGCACGGTGACCGTACGCGCCGAGCACTCGGCCGCCGCGCTGGAGGTGATGAGCCGGTTCGCCCTCGATCCTCGCTGGCTGGTCTGGCTGCCACCGACCATGGCGCCCGCCTCGACGTCCACAGTCGACGGATATCTGGAGCACCCGGGCGCGGCCCTCGCCGACTACGCCGCCGCCGGGGTCGGTCAGGTCGTCTGCGAGGAGAAGCACATGGGCTCCCGCGCGGTCGTCCTCGTCTGCCGTTCCCCCGAGTCTAGCTTCGCCGACGACGGAGCCTCCGGTGCGATCTACACGCGTACGGGGCGATCGTTCTTCGGTCCCGAGCTGACCGAGGAGCTGCTGGCCTCGGTACGCACCGCGGCGACGAAGGCCGGGCTGTGGGAGGAACTGGGTACGGACTGGCTGCTGCTCGACTGTGAGCTGCTGCCCTGGTCCGCCAAGGCCGACACGCTGATCCAGCAGTACGCCGCGGTCGGCGCAGCCGGGCGTGCCGTGCTGCCCGCCGCGCTGTCTGTCGCGTCCGCGGCGGCGTCGCGAGGGCTCGACGTCTCGGCTCTGCAGTCGCGCCTGGTCGCCGGTCGGTCCGATGTAGAGGCATTTACCTCGGCCTACCGATCCTACGTACGCCCGACGTCCGGCCTCGACGGAGTTACCTTGGCGCCGTTCGCCGTCCTCGGTCCCGGCTTCTACGACCGCGACCACGGCTGGCATCTGTCGATCGCCGATCGCCTCGTGGAAGCGGACCCGACGACGTTCACGCCCACCCGTCGCATCGTGGCCGACCCGTCGTCCCCGGCGGACGTCGCAGCCGTGACGGACTGGTGGCTGTCGCTGACCGAATCGGGCGGCGAAGGCATGGTCGTCAAGCCGTACGCCGGACTCACGGTGACGGGCGAACGGGGTCTGCTGCAACCCGGCCTCAAGTGCCGGGGGCGGGAGTACCTGCGGATCATCTACGGCCCCGGATACACCGCGCCCGCGCAGCTGGACCGGCTCCGCCACCGCGGCCTCGGCCGCAAACGCGGCCTCGCCCTGCGCGAGCACGCCCTCGGGCTCGCCGCGCTCGCCGCCGTCGCCGCCGACGGTCCACTGTGGCGGGTGCACGAACTCGTCTTCGCCATCCTGGCTAGCGAGTCCGAACCCGTCGACCCCCGCCTCTAACCCACCCCGCCCACCCCGCCGCGCCCCCCGTTCCGCCGCGCTTTGGGCGCTGGATCAGGGATCCAAGTCGAATCTTGACCCAAGATTCGACCCGGATCCCTGATCC
>NZ_JBFBAZ010000252.1:0-5467 GCF_040682475.1 Hamadaea sp. NPDC051192 | reverse complement strand
ACCGCGTACGCGGCCGACGTCTACCGCGGCCGCGTACGCGACTCCGCCGATCGCGGCGAGCCAGGTGAACGGCTCGCCAGAGTTGCCCCGACCAAGTTCGACGACCGCGCCCGCCACCACGGCGACGGCGAGTACGCCACCGGCGGCGGCACTGGCCTTGAGGTCGATGGCGCTGATCCGCTCGTCGCGCCGATCCAGCAGATGCCGGACGGTCTCGGACCGCCGCGCGGCCAGCACCACGATCCCGGCGAAGACCAGCATCACCGACAGCAGGACGACGCCGAGCCCGGGCCGACCGCCGATCCACGCCGACACCAGGTACGCCAGCCCGGCCGCCACACAGATCGCCGGCGTAGTCCAGTACATCGCGGCGCTCTTACTGCTCCTTGACATGGAACATCTCCTCCACAGTCGTCTCGAAGAAGCGGGCCAGCGCGATCGCCAGCGGCAACGACGGGGTGTACCGGCCGGTCTCGATCGAGTTGACGGTCTGCCGGGACACCCCCATCGCCGCCGCCAGGTCGGCTTGGGACAGCCCGCGCCGCGTACGCAGCGCCCGGACGTCGTTGCCGGTCAGCTCCAGTTCCACCGGTATCCCTCGAAGGTCAGCGGCACAGCAGCGTGCCGATCAGCGATTCCTGCGCCTGCCAGGCACCCAGGTCGTAATAGTTCTCGGCCAGCACGACCTGCCGAGTGCCGTCGGCGCTGGTGAACACGTCGGTCATGTAGCCGTACACCGCGCCGTTGTGGCCGAACGCCGGGCCGCACGGTGTCGAGATCCGGAAGACGCCCAACCCGTACGCGATCCCGTCGACGTCGGTCGTGGCGAGCATCTGCCGCAGCAGCGGCCGGGGGAGCAACGCGCCGCCGAGCAACGCGCGATAGAACCGGGCGAGGTCGGCCAGCGTGCTGACCAGAGCACCGGCGGCCCACGCCGCCGACGGATTCCATTCGGTGACGTCGACTGGATCGGCGCCCGGCATCGGGGCGTACCCGTGCATCACCGGGCTCGGCGGCGTCAGCTCGTCACCGGCCAGCATCGTGTCCCGCAACCCGAGCGGCCCGGCGATGCGCCGGCCGATCTCGGCGGCCAGCGTTCGGCCGGTCACCCGCTCGACGATCATTCCGAGCAGGACGTATCCGGTGTTCGAGTAACGGCCGTCGGTCCCGGCCGGGAACTGTGCCGGCTGATCGGCGACCAGCGCCACCAACTCGGCCGGCGACCAGTGACGCAGCCACGCGGCCGGGTCCTCGGCGTACTTCTGGACGACGATCCCCAGATACTCGGGTACGCCGCTGTGATGGTTGAGCAGCTGCCGGACGGTGATCGTGTCCGCATACGGCAGTACGCCCGGCAGCAGCGCGCCGAGCCGGTCGTCGAGGGACAGCCGCCGCTCCGCGACCAGCTGCAGGACGACGGTGGCGACGAAGGACTTCGTGACGCTTCCGGCGCGCAGGTGATCCCCGGAGTTCGCGGGCCGGCCGGTGGCCGTGTCCGCCACGCCGACGGCCGCTGTGCGTACCAGTTGATGCTCGCGGAGCAGGACCATCGCGGCGGGCGCACCGGCGTCGCGGACCGGTTGGAGGGCTTGGGCGAGGTCGTTCGCGGGGTGAGCCGCAGGGTGGACCGCGACCATCGCGGTCAGCACCATCGAGAGTAGACCGTGCATGTGTAAAGCGTGCTTGACACCCGAAGCGGTGTCAAGCACGCTTTACATCGGTTATGGATTTTCATCCGTCTCACCCCTAGCGAAATTCCTTTGCGACGTCGATAGTGAATCGACCGATCCCCCGTGGGATCTGCGTGGGAGGAGAGCAATGGCACGGCGCATCCTCACGCTCGCCGCGGCGGGCGTATTAAGCATCGGCCTGACCGCCACCCCGGCGGTGGCGGGCAAGCCGGTGCAGCACGACGAGCAGATCGAGTACCACCGCATCAGCTCGTACCGGGACTGGGCCCAGGGCACGTCGCAAGGCGCGTTCGCGATCCCAGGCCTGCGAACCGGTGTCACCATGGGCGTTGCGGCCGGCACGACCGACTACACCGACCCGCACACCGGCGTCACCGCCGCCTACGAGTACTCGACCTGGACGTCGCCGGTGCACGACATCGGGTTCGGCGCGACCGAGGCGGTCGCCTCGTGGAACGCCGTCACCCCGGCCGGCACGTTCATCAAGGTCGAACTGCACGGCACGTACACGAACGGAGAGCAGACGCCCTGGTACACCATGGGCATCTGGGCCTCCGGCGACGGTGACATCCGCCGGACCAGCGTCGACGACCAGGGCGACCCCTACTCGACGATCTGGACCGACACCTTCTCCATCGACGACGCCTCCCGGGGCGTCCTGCTCAGCGACTACCAGCTGCGGCTGACCCTCTACAAGAAGCCGGGTCAGGTGCAGCGCCCGCGGGTCTGGGAGCTGGGCGCGATGGCGAGCAACGTGCCGGACCGGTTCACCGTCCCGCTCAGCACCGGGCACATCGCCTGGGGCAAGGAGCTGGCGGTGCCGACGTACTCGCAGAACATCCACAGTGGCGAGTACCCCGAGTACGACGGCGGCGGCGAAGCCTGGTGCTCGCCGACGTCCACCCAGATGGTGGTGAGCTACTACGGCTACACCCCCGACACCTCCTGGGTGAACCCGGCGTACGCCGACCCACAGGTCGACGCGGCCGCCCGGGGCACCTACGACTCGCAGTACGAAGGGGCGGGCAACTGGCCCTTCAACACCGCGTACGCGGCCTCGTTCGTGGGCCTCGACGCGATCGTGACCCGCATGCACTCGCTTGACGAGGTCGAGACCTTCATCAAGCACGGCATCCCGGTGGTGGTGTCGCTGTCCTTCCTCGCCAGCGAGCTGGACGGCTCCAACTACTCCACCTCCGGCCACCTGTTCGTGATCGTCGGCTTCACCGCCACCGGTGACGTCGTCGTCAACGACCCGGCGTCGTCCTCGGACGACGTGGTGCGCAACGTCTACAAGCGCGACCAGCTGGAAACGGTCTGGCAGCGCACCAAGCGCGTACGCGCCAACGGCACCGTCGGCAGCGGATCGGGTGGCATCGCCTACCTGATCACGCCGTGGTGGAAGCCCCTGCCTCAGGTTCCGGGCTCGTCGAACTGGTGACACCCTGGACGGGCCGGTCCGCGTTCTCGAGCGGGCCGGCCCGTTCCCCTGACGGTGCCTTGGCGCGATCTTGGTGAGATGCTGCTCGGCGTGGGGATCGACATCTACGGCGTCATCGAGATCCGGCCCTGGTGCACCTGGCCCGACCGGCCGGAGGAGATCGACTGGGAGTTCGGGGTCAGCCTGGACAACCTCTACGTGGGCCCGGACTACGACGCCTTCGGCTGCCTCTTCGGAGTCATGAACTACGCCGGCTTCCGGCCGATAGCCGCGGAGCGGGGTCTGCCCGCGGACGCGTCCGCCCACACTCGCGCCCAGTACGACGGCGCACATCCGACGTGGATGAGCTGGGCCGAAGTCGAGCAGATCGACTGGACCGAACCCGCCGAGCACGCCGACGCCCGGCTGCACCGCTACCTACGCGACGCCGACGGGCGCTGGACCTTCCACTCGAAGGCGTCCTGGTCGCGGGAGGCGTACGAGGTGCTGGGCGTACCGGCGCCGCCGCCCGGCACGGACCCCGCCATCTGGCCGGACGGCAGCGTCTGGACTCGGGGCGACGTCCAGTACCGGGCCGAGCGACTGACCCGGCGCGACGCCGTTTCCGAGAACGGCGGATGGCAGCCCGTGTGGGAGGTGATGGCGATCCTCGCCCGGCTGCACGGACGCGAGAACTGCCGGCTCGTCGTCTGGTTCGACCGCTGACGCCGCTACGCGCGCGCGTTGATCATGGAGTTTGCCCCCTCGACACGCCGTCGACACCACAGTTAACTCCATGATCAACGCGGAAAGGACGGGGCGGGCGAGCGGGGGCGGGCGAGGGGGTTAGCGAGCGGAGCGAGCGAGGGAGTGGGCGAGGGCGAGAGCGCCCGCGACGGGCGGCGAGGTCAGCAGGTGCAGCCGGACTCCAGGGACGGCGGCCGTGACGGCGTCCTGGATGAGCGCCCAGTACGCCGGTACCGCAGTGACCAGCCCACCGCCGAACAGGACGTCGTCGAACGGCAGCCCCCGAGCGGAGAAGGTCGCGACGAGGGTTCCGAGCGACGACGCCCCACCGGCCACCACCGACTCGGCGAGCGGGCAGCCGTCGGCGAAGGCGGCCATGACGGCCGGGCAGTGCCGGCCCCAGGTCTCGGTGTCCGAGCCGAGCGCGTACGCCAGGTCCAGGATGGTGGCGACGCCGAAGGACTGCGTCAGCGCGTCGGCCAGCTGCGAGGGCGGCTGACCTTGGTCGTCGGCGGTGAGCACGGCCCGTGCGGCGTCGCGGACCAGGGCGGACGCGCTGCCGTCGTCGCCGAGGATCCAGCCCCAGCCGCCCGCGCGGTGCACTCCGCCGGAACCGTCGTCGTGCAGCGCGATCGAACCCGTGCCGACCACGACGGCGACCCCCGCCTGCAGTCCGGCCGCGGGGAGCAGCAGCTCCCCGTCGTTGACGACGGTCACCGGCACGTCCAGCGCGGCCGCGAGCGCGTCCCGCAAGGCGGCGCACTGGGCGCGGTCCTCGGCGCCGTGCGCACCGACAGCCAGCGCGGTCACGCCGGCGGGAAGCCGTTCGAGCAACCACGGCGCACCGTCCAGTGCGGACCATCCGGTGGACGGCAGGACGACGTCCACACCGGACGACGAGCGGATGTGCGTCTTGGTGCCGCCCACGTCCACGCCGACGATCATGACGCTCCCTCGAAGTCGGACCGGTCGACGCCGCCCAGCTTGGTGTCGTGGTTGGCGAAGACGAACTGCTCGGGCACGACGCCGCGCTGCTCGGCCAGCACCGCCACAAGTTCTTGTGCCACCACCGTCTCCAGCACGACGCGTACGGCGGGGTCCACCTCGGGCAACCGCACGACCGACAGCTTGCCGTCGCTGTCCACGGCGGCGGTCGTGACGAGCAGCGTCTGATGGCCCGCGCCCGCGAGCGTCCGGGCCAGCTCCACTTCACGGTCCGCGCCGAAGATCAAGTGCAGCGTGTCCCCCGCCGACTCCATCTCGCCGTGCAGGTAGTTGCGCGTCGCGGAGGCGGCGGCGGGCACGCGGGGCACCTCACGCAACAGCAGCGCGGCCTCCTCGGCGGAGGCCCGCGAAGCGCCGGAGCCCACGACGTCCGCGGCCACGAACGAGGCCACTTCAGGGATACGCCCAACGGAGCGGACGAGTTCGCCGATCCCGTCCCACTTCTTGGCGGCGGCCGGGTCCCCGGCGACGGCCGCCGCGAGGAGGTCGAGCGCGACGATCGTGCCGGTGAAGCCGACGGTGGAGGCGTACGAGTCGGGCTCGTCGCCTAGGCCGACCAGATGCTCGGCGAGCACGGCCAACGGTGAGTCGCCGACGTTGACGA
>NZ_JBFBAZ010000251.1:0-5564 GCF_040682475.1 Hamadaea sp. NPDC051192 | reverse complement strand
ACCCGACAACCGCAGCCAATGCTGATCCACCGCCGCCGCCTGACAATCCCACAACTGCACCGCGGTGTTGTTCACCCCGACGTCGTCACCGGCCATATCCACACACTTGCCACCCGGCCCCACGATCGGACCACCACCATTCGCAGTGAACTTCTGCGCGCCACTGCCGTTGCAGTCCCAGATCTGCAACCGCGTCCCGTTCGCGGTGGCACCACTGGGCGAATCCAAACACCGGCCCGACTGCGGATTGCGCAACGACCCGTCCGCCTGCTGCACCCACTTCTGCCCGCCGACACCGTTGCAATCCCACAACTGCACCTGCGCACCCTGCCCCGTGCCGTTGCCCACGATGTCCAGACACCGGCCCAACGTCGACAACGACAGATCCGCATTGTGCCGCCAATGCTGATCCACCGCCGCCGCCTGACAATCCCACAACTGCACCGCCGCCGCGTTCACCCCGACGTCATTGCCGGCCACGTCCACACACTTGCCACCCGGACCCGAGATCGTCCCCGAACCCGCCGGAATCGTTCCGCCGCCACCGCCTCCGCCACCGGTGAACGGGCTCAGGATGATGCTCGCCGACCGGGGATCGCCGTCGTTGACCAGGGACTCGAAGTTGCCGACGTCGTCGAACGGGAACGCGTACGCCTTGCCGTCGGTCATGTTCGCGTGAATGATCTTGGCGTACTGGTTGGTCGGGCTGTTCTGGTAGAACTGCGCCGCGTTGGTGCTCGGCTGGGTGTCGACCGTGCCGAGCGTGCCCCGGTTGAGCGCGGCGCACAGCGTACGCGCGATGGGGCCGACGACCAGATCGTTGGGAGCGTTGAGGTTCCCGGCGCATCCCCACACGTCGGCGCTGGACGGGCGGTTGAACGACGCCACCTGAGCGCCCGACGAGTTGGTGAAGGCCATCACCGTTCCGCTGGTACGCCCGAAGTACTTGGTGTTCGGCTGATCGGCGAACGGGACGACGGTCAGCGTCTTCGAGGCGTACGCCCCCCAGGCGGCGGCGATGTAGCCGTCCAGATAGGTCGTGCTGAACAGACCCGCCCCGGCGGCCTTGCCGGGGGACAGGACGCGCAGCACCGTCCCGTCCGAGCGGGTGTAGACGGTGTTGGCCCAGCCGGACTGGCCGCGGACGCCGTTGATGACCGCGTCCCGCCCGTTCGCGACCAGGTCGCCAGTACGCTTCGTGACGCCGGAGCTGCCCGTCACGGTGACCGCGTGCGGCACCGCGAACATGTCGACCTGCGAGCTGTTGAGCCACAGCCCGGCGTCGTTGTAGGTGAACTCGCTCCAGTCGAACAGGATGTTCTGGTTCGCGTCGCCGGCCGCCCACGGCGCGGGCTGGACGAGCCCGTCCGGGGTCAGGAAGAACTGCAGCTTCTGCCCGAAGGAGAAGTACACCCGGCCGGAGAAGCCGCGCGGGAACCGGATCGTGGTGCTGCCGCCGTTGCCCGGCCCGCCGATCGACACGTCGGGGGCGGGACTCGGCGGGATCTGCCCACCGCTCCACGCGGTGAACGTGCCGCCGGAGTTGACGTAGCCGAGCCGCCCGGAAGACAGCTGCACGCCGATGACGTAGAGGTAGGTGGCGTCGCCACGACCGGTGCTGTTGGTGACCGTGACCGGGAGCAGGTCGGGTCCGATGGCCTGGGCGGGCGTGGCCACGTCGGCCAGCGCCAGGGGAACAGCCAGGGCGGTCGCCGCGAGTGCGCCGGCGACCCTTGTCCAGGTACGCATGAAGCCCTCTCCATCCATGATGATCTACTGAGAGCGCTCTCACCGTCCTGCGTACCAGGGCTGACGCTGGGGGAGAGCGCTCTCAGGCTACGGCGCGGTGACACGCGCGTCAATAGACTGTTAGCGATCCTTACTGAGTCCGCCCTCGATTTCGGCGTCGGCTCGACAGCTTCCGCGCTGGATCATGGATCCAAGTCGAATCATGGCTCAAGATTCGACCCAGAACCCTGATCCAGCGCCAAAAAGGGGGCGGCTGGGGGAGTCAGGGGAGGGGAGGGAGCGCGGCGAGGTCGGCCGCGGCCAGCGCCGTCCATGGTGGACCGGCGATGCCGTCGACGAGCACGGCGACCGAACCGGGCGCAGCGTCCGGGCCGGCGTACGCCGTCAGCCGGTCGGGGCCGGTGGCGGCGGCAAGGATCCGGCAGCCGCTCAGCGGCCCGGGGCGCATCGAGCCGGACGGGAGAAGGGCTGCTGCCCGGATCGCCTCGGCAGAGCCGGTCGGCACCTCGGCCGCCGTGCCGTCGGCGTACGCCACCAGGACCCGGTCGGCCCGGGCGGCGGCGTGCCACGCGACCAGATCCAGCAGGCTGGCGCGCTTGCCGTTGTCGAAGTGCTCCCACAGGTCGGCCGCGACCCGGCCCAGGCGCGGACCCCGGTTGCCGACGCGGTGGGCGTACCCGGGGCTGGTGAGGCTGGCGTCGGCCCACATGACCGTGCCGGTCTCCACCCGCAGGATCATCGGCAGCAGCGCCTTGGCGTCACCGCGCAGGGTGAACCGCTGCAACACCCGGGCCGGATCGAACTGCGTCTTACGGTCCAGCGGCAATGAGAACCCGGCGAAGGCGGCGGTCAACGCCTCGAACGGCACGTCGTTGTAGCTGAACACGACGGGCACCGCCCACGTCACACCGGCAGCGTGCAGTGCCGCGCGATCGAGATCGAGGTACTCCGTCGCACCGCCCGGCGGCGGGGCGGACGTGAGGTCACCCGAGTGGATCGCGGCCCGCTTGCCGAACCGCAGCCGCGTGTAATCGCAGTGGCCGACCTCTTCCCAGTCGGCGTTGTAGAACGCGCAGGACAGGTCGAGGTCGACCCGGAACGTCGGGCCGTCCGTCCAATGCAGGAACAGCCGCAGCACATCCGCCTCGCCGAGGGCGCGGAAGCTGCCGCGTGGCCAGCCGGCGAGCTGCTCCGAGCCGGCACGTTCCCGTGACGGCGCCGGTACGCCACCGAGCGCGGCGTCGATCACGGCGACGTCGAAGCGCTCCTGACCGGCGGCCCGGCGGGTCAGCTCGACGTCCACCGCGGTACGCACCTGCGTCACCGTGGTCGCGGCCAGCCGCTTGCGGTATTCCGGCTCGGTCCAGGTGCGTACCACATCGCCCTTGGGAAAGAAGGTCCGGCGCGGCGTGCCCGGCAGCGGACCACGCAGCTCGGGCGTCGGGTGCTCGTAGCGCACGACGACCTGCCGGGCCTTGCCGCGCGCCGCGACCTGAGCCGCGACCTGGGCGTGGGCCAGCCGGACCGCGACCGTCGCGTCGCGATCGTGCAGCTCGGCGAACGCTCCCGCTAGGACAGTGGGCGACACGCGTGCGGCCGTCTGGACCGCGGTGTCGAGGACCAGTTCGGTCGCGTCGGGATCGTCGGCCGCGAGCCGGAGCAGGTGATCGAGCCGCCGCCACAGGTCGCCGGGTCGCCCGGCGAGCAACGCGGTCGCGGTCACCACGTCGTCGGCCGCGACGGCCGCCTCGACCAGCGACGCGAACGTGCGCACGCGCACCGAGACCAGGCCGCCCGGGTGGTACGTGGGCACGACGCGATCCGGATGCTCGGCGGCCGCCTCGGCGACGGCGAAGCCGAGCAGCCCGTCGATCGGCGTGCGGGTCTGCCGCAGCGCCGCGAACGCCACCGCTGCCCGGGGATGCGTGCCCGCCTGCTCGAACGGGTGCAGGCGCTCGGCGAGGCGCTTCCAGACCTTGGGGTGCCGCGCCAGATCCTCGGCCAGCGTGGGCAGGTCGAGACCGTCGAGGAAGGCGAGCACCGCGCGGCGCATCGCGCGAGGTAGCGGGCCGACGCGCGGAACCGCGACCGTCACCTTCGGCTCGTGCCACGGCCGCCAGCCCTCGTCCGGTCCGTCGGACGGCTCGCGTCGCGGGAGGATCAGGCCCGCGTCGCCGCCCGAGTACGCCCACAAGCAGCGAGCGGCGTCGGTGGCGGTCGTCCACCGGGCCACCGCCTGCCGCAGGATCTCCGGGTACGCCGAGAGGCGGGCGGCCGGCGGCAGCGCCCAGGCGAGCACGAGGGCGAGCGTCTCCCGGGCCGGCACCGTGTCGGGCAGCCAGTCGAGCTTGCGCAGCGCCGTCGCCTCGATGAGCGTACGCAGATCGGCCGCGTCCGCCTCGTTGAGCGCGGTTGGGCGGACGACGAGGTCGTCGCGCAGGCGGACGGCGGTCGCCTTCGGCGTCTCGTCCAGCGTGAGCCGCTTCCACCGGACCGGGTCCGACTTCGGCCGTCCGGACCGGCTCGGCTTGGCGACCCGCAGGAAGCTGCCGTCACCGCGACGGCCGCAGATCGCGCAGGCGGTGTAGTGCGCCGGGTCGAAACAGGGCGCGCAGACGAGGTGCCCGCACGGGCTTACCGGGTTGACGTCGCCGTAGTCTCCACACAGGACACACGGCGCGTCCGGGGCTTGGAAAAGCTCGGCCAGCAGCCGGTTGACGAACACCGCCTCCGGCTCGGCCGGCGTGTCCGGGAACTGCCGGTACAGCGGAAGATGCTGCCGATCGGCGCCGGTCCACTCGTCGGCCAGCGCGAGCAGCCAGTCGGCCCACAGCATCCGCGTGTGCGCGGTCAGCTCGGTGAACCGCGCCCGCAGCCGGGCGTCCAGGAGCCAGCCGCGCTCGGCCAGGTCAGCTTCCAGAGTGGACACCCAGGGCACGGCGTCCTCGGGTACTTCGCCCCCGGCCGGCAGGCTGACCCGGCTCAGGCGGCGTACCAGGACCGTCGCGAGCGCGTCCACCTGCTGACCCCCATGCCTGTGCCGGTGCCATCGATTGATGCCGGGGCGGAGAGTCGACACGCTGATTCATGTAAAGATAGAGAAGGAAGCGCGTCTGGGAGCCGCCCCGGCCCGCCGATGGTACCGGCGCCGGGCGACATTCCTCGCCCGGTTTACCGGCGTTACCGGCGTTACAGGCGTGCTTGCAGGTCGGCCGGTACGGCGTCCGGGTCCAGCACGGTCGCGTAGCGTACGCCCCATTCGGCGCTCCACGGTTCGCGCAGCCCGGCGAACCCGGCCGCCACCAGTTCGGCGTACAGCTTGTCCACCGCGTCGGCGGACGGCAGCCCGAACGCGAACGCCACGCGCGGGCCGCCGGTGGGGGCGGTCCACGTCGGCGTGAACTGGGTGACCGCCGCCTCGGTGTCGAGTGCGACGACGGTGCCGTCGGCAAGCTCGCACTGAGCGTGGCTGGTGTGCGCCGCGTCGACGACGAATTCGAGCCCGAGCCGACGGTAGAACGCGATCGACACGTCGAGGTCGGACACGACGATGTTGATCTGGTGCAGCCTTGCGCTTGTCGACATGGTTGATTCCCTCCGTGTGGTGTGCCGTTACCTACAACGTGCGGCATCCAGCCCGGCGTGTGGGTCGGCTCGGCGGATGAGTAGCCGAATGGGCGGTGGGATGCCTGCGGATCAGCGTTATGCACGCTTCCGGACGCCTTGGGCTCAAGGGGTGGTCGCAACACTGCCTTCGTGGAGCTTACGGGCGAGGGTTTCGGCGGGGGTGTAGAAGCCGAGGGCTTTGCGGGGCC
>NZ_JBFBAZ010000250.1:0-5570 GCF_040682475.1 Hamadaea sp. NPDC051192 | reverse complement strand
AACGCAAACCGCGCCGCACCCGCATGCCGCCCCAACACCACCACCTGCCCCGCCCGGGCATCGACAGTGAACCGAAACGCGGCGAACCTACTCACGCCACGATTCTCCCAACCACCTACGACAACAACCCGTTCTTCAACGGGCTCTGAGTGCCCGTTGAAGAACGAGGTCAGAGCGGCCGGATCTGGTTGATGGCAAGGGAATCCGAGACTGTCGCGGTGTGTCGCGCGGACACGAGGTAGGGCCTTCAGGTACGGCTGTGGTTGTCGAAGCCCGCCATCCCCGAAGGCCCTACCGTGTCTTTCTACCTGGTCTGCGGCCAGGCCGCTGCCGCACCCCCGACCGCAGTGTCCGACCACCTGCCCACGACACGCCCGCGCCGCTACCCATCCGACACCAGCGACATCGAGTGGCAGCTGATCGCCGCGTACCTGCCCACCGGAGGCCCCAGCGACCACGGCGGCCGTCCGGTCACCTACCCGCGCCGAGACATCGTCGACGCAATCCGCTATCTCGACAACAACAGTTGCGTCTGGCGGGCGTTGCCGATCGACTTCCCACCCTGGCCGATCGTCTACCACTATTTCCGCACCTGGACTCGCGACGGCACCCTCACCTGCCTGCACAACGGCCTACGCGAGCAGATTCGAATCGCCGAAGGCCGCAACGCCCAGCCGACCGCGGCGATCGTGGACTCACAGTCGGTACGCGCAGCCGAGACCGTTGCCAAAGCCAGCCGCGGCTACGACGCCGGCAAGCGGGTCAACGGCCGCAAGCGGCACATCGTCGTCGACACCACCGGCCGGCTGCTGATCATCATGGTCACCACCGGCGCCGTGCAGGACCGCGACGCCGCCCGCGCACTGCTGTGGGCACTGCGCACGTGCTTCACCCGGGTGACCAAGATCTGGGCCGACGCCGGATACGCCGGCCAGCTTGTCGACTGGGCCGAACAGGCGCTCGGCTTGACCGTCGAGATCGTCCGCAAGCTCGCCGACCAGATCGGGTTCCAGGTCCTGCACCGCCGGTGGGTCGTCGAGCGCACCCTTTCCCGGATCACCCGCTGCCGGCGCACCGTCCGCGACTACGAGCGCCACCCCGAACACCACGCCGCGATGGTCCAATGGGCCATGGTCATCGTCATGACCCGACGCCTGGCTCGATACCACAAGGCAGGCCGCCTACCGGCTGCCCCTAGCGCCTGACCTCGTTATTCAACGGGCACTAAGCGCGAGTCGTGTTCCGACCAGCCATGATCGCCGAGCCCCGGGACGAGTGATCATCAGCGCCTCGCGGAGAACGCGTAGCGCTAATAGCAAAGGCGTGCGAGACTATTAGCTATGGCGAAGACGATCAAGAGTTTTTCCCTCGACGACGACGTCGTCCAGTACCTCGACGGCACCGGCAACGCCAGCAGCGAAGTCAACACCCTCGTCCGCCGGCATATGCTGAGCCGGAAGGCCCAAGAGATCAGCGGCTACCAGCCCAGCTCCGCCGAGCGTGAATCCGCCCGCCGCTGGGCCCGAACCGAGCTCGCAGCTGCACAAGAGGACATCGACGGCGGCCAGTACGATGACGTGCGTCGTGAGATGGGCTGGGCCGCGTGACCAACACCGACGTCGGTATCAAGCTCATCCTCGACGCAAGCGCACTGAAGGCGTACGGGCATAACGCCACCATTGGCGAACTTCTCGGCGAGGTCGAAGAGGAAGAAGCTCTCACCGCATTCTCCAAAGGCAGCCTCTCCCAGGCCCTTGCCGAAGGCGCCGACCGATCGCTGCTGGAGCTGCTGATCCAGCGCGACAGCTGCACCGTCCTTTCGCCGATGAGCGAATGGGAAGAGCTGGGCGCCTTCCTGCGCCGCGTCGGCCCTCGCCTCGACGTCCACGACGCGTACCTGGTCATGGCTGCCTTCTTCTACCGCGGCTACATCCTCACCAGCGACCCCGCGCGCTACATCGCCATTGACAAGGCGGTCCGCTGTATTCCCCTGCACGATCCGTGGGGCGAACGCGGATAGCGAGAACGCCCATCCCATCCCCACGACCCACCTCGTGCCCCCGGCGCCGCCAGGGCCTTGGCGGGTTCCAGGTTCGGCGTCATACCAGAGGGGTAGTGGTGCGTGGCTCCTGGGTGTGACGCACCCTGCCACCGGTGACGGTTAACCTGCGGGTGATGAGCAGCTTCCTCGCCCGTACGGCCCGTGACCTGCTGCGGACGGTGTGGGGCGCCGACCCGTCTGCGGAGCCGGTCCGGCGGCCGGTGCGGCGCCGCTGGTTCACCCCGCTGCTGCGCCCGGCCGGGCTGTTGGCGTGGATCGGGCTCACCGCCGTCACGCAGCGGTACTACCAGGACAATCGCCATCTGAACGCGCTGGTCGCGGCTGGCTTGGCAATCCTGGTCATGGCGCCGCTGCTGTTCGTGCGAGCCAAGCCGGTGTGGGCGTGGCGGCTGACCGCTGTCGGCCTCGTCCTGGGCACCTACCATCGCGTCGACGCCGAGGCGTGGCCGTGGGTGGTGACCAACGTCCTCGTCGCGCTGGTGGCGCTGTTCTACGTCGCGATGCGCGCACCGTTCGGCGTCACGCTGTGGTCCACCGTGATCAGCTGCCTCATCCTGTGGTGGGCGGTGCCCACCGCCAACGGTGCGAGCGCGACCCTGCTCGTGGTGGCCGTCGTCATCCTCGGCGAGCAGATCCAGGTGCGCCGCCGGGCGCAGGCCGAGCTGCATGTCCAGGAGGAGCGCAGCGAGCTGGCCGAAGCGCGCCGGGCGCTGCTGGAGGAACGCGCCCGCATCGCCCGCGAGCTGCACGACGTGGTCGCGCATTCGATGTCGCTGCTGGCGGTGCGCGCCGAGACCGCGCCGTATCGGCTGCCGGATCTGCCGGAGTCCGCGCGTGCGGAGTTCGTCGAGGTCGCGGCGTCGGCTCGGCAGACCCTGGTCGAGTTGCGGCGGATGCTGGGCGCGCTGCGTACCAGTCCGGGAGAGCCGGAACGCGCCCCGCAGCCCGCGCTGACCGACCTGCCTGAGCTGATCGGCACCGCGCGCAACGCGGGCCTGCGCATCGACGCGCAGCTCACGCTCGACGGGGAGGTCACGCCCGCGACCGGCCTGGCGGCCTATCGCATCGTCCAGGAGGCGCTGTCCAACGCGGCCCGCCATGCCGCGGGGGCGCGGGTCCACGTGACCGTCCAGGTCCGCGGTGGTCATTTAGAACTGGTGATACGCAATGAGCCGGGGCCGGAGCCCGCGACGGTCGCCGGCAGCGGGCACGGCCTGCTGGGCATGCGCGAACGGGCGGTAGTGCTGGGCGGCACGTTGCGGGCGGAGCCGACCGCCGACGGTGGCTTCGAAGTGGTGGCGACGCTGCCGGTGGAGGAAACGCAGTGAGCGTACGCGTGATGGTGGTCGACGATCAGCAGATGGTGCGTGAGGGTTTCGCGGCGCTGCTGGGCGCGCAGCCCGACATCGAGGTCGTCGGGCAGGCGGCCGACGGGGTGGAGGCGGTGGCGCTGGTCCGCGCCGAGCACCCCGACCTGGTGCTGATGGACATCCGGATGCCCCGGATGGACGGGCTGGCCGCGACGCCGCTGGTCGTCGCGGAGGGCGCGCGGGTGCTCATGCTGACGACGTTCGACCTCGACGAATACGTGTACGCCGCGCTGCGCGCCGGAGCGAGCGGGTTCCTGCTCAAGGACGCGCCGGCGGCCGAGCTGGTGCACGCCGTACGCGTCGTCGCCGCCGGGGAGGCGCTGCTGGCCCCGTCGGTGACCCGCAAACTGATCGAGGAGTTCGCCCGGCGGCCGGACCAGCAGCGGGCCGCTCCCCCGTCGCTCAACGGCCTGACCGCCCGGGAGACCGAAGTGCTGGCCCTGATCGCCCAGGGGCTGTCCAATCAGGAGATCGCGACCCGGCTGGTCGTGGCGGAGCAGACGGTCAAGACGCACGTCGGGCGGATTCTGGCCAAACTGGAGCTGCGGGACCGGGCGCAGGCCGTCGTCGTGGCGTACGAGTCTGGTCTGATCACGCCGGGCTCCGCATAACACTTCGGTGCTACGGCGCAGTTGGCTCCGCGGAGTGACGCGCCCGGCCTCGGTCGACGGCGATCGTGTGCGGCATGCCAGTCGCCAAGACCATCACCCTCACCGTGACCGCGCTCGGCCTGCCGATGCTGTCAGCGTTCGGCGCGCCCCTGCTGGCCGCGGACGACGCGACACTGTCCAGGCCCGACACCGGAGCCTGGCGCGCCGACGCGGCGACGCTGGGGCTCGATCCCGCGACCGCCTCGCCGCGTCAGGTCGCCGAGTTCTTCGCTTCGCTCAGCCCGGCGCAGCGCACCGCGCTGGCCATGCGTCATCCCGAGGTGGTCGCCGCGCTCGACGGCGCGCCCGTGTCGCTGCGGTTCACCGCGACGTCGGTGCTGCGGCGCTCGCCCGATCAGCGCACCTTCCTCGCGTACGAGCCGGCCGGCGACGGGCGGGCCGTGGAGGTCGTCGGCGATCTGGCCACCGCCCGCCGGATCGTGGTGATCGTGCCCGGTAGCGACACCACGCTGGCCGACTTCGACCGAGGGCTGGGCGGGGTCGCCCGGCGCGCACCGGCCGTGCAGGCCCGCACCGTCGCCGACGCGGTCGACGACCCGGGCACCGCCGTCATCGCCTGGCTCGGCTACGACCCGCCAGAAGGCTTCGGCAAGGCCGCCATCCGCGAGGACCGGGCTGAAGCGGGCGCGGCCGCGCTGACCCGGTTCGTCGACGGGCTGGCCGTGACCAACCCGGCCGCGAAGGTGATCCTCGTCGGGCACAGCTACGGCACCGTGGTGATCGGGCTGGCCGCCGACCGCCTCGGACCGACGGTCACCGACATCGCCGTGCTGGGCTCCCCGGGCCTCGGCGACGGCTTCCACACCAGCACCCGGCTGTGGGCCGCCCGCGCCGACAGCGACTGGATCGGCTGGATCCCCGGCGTACGCGTGGCCGGGCTGGGTCACGGCGCCGACCCGACCGGCGACGCATACGGGGCCCGGCTGCTGCCGACCGGCAACGTGGACGGTCACGACGGCTACCTCGTGCCCGGCTCGCTCACGCTGGTGGCGCTGGCGGAGGTCATCCGCAACGCCTGAGCCCCGGGCGCGGGGCCCGGGGCTCAGAGCCCGCTGAAGGACGGTTGTTGTCGTAGGTGGTTGAGAGACTGGTCCGGTGAGTAGGTTCGCCGCGTTCCGGTTCACTGTCGATGCCCGGGCGGGGCAGGTGGTGGTGTTGGGGCGGCATGCGGGTGCGGCGCGGTTTGCGTTCAACCAGTGTCTGGCGACGGTGAAAGACGCCCTTGATGCGAATGCCAAGACCGTGGATGGTTCGGCCAGGGTGCCGTGGTCCGGGTTTGATCTGATCAACGCGTTCAACGGGTGGAAGCGGTCGGCGGCGGCGGGCCGGGTGTGGGCGGTGGACTCGGCCGGGCGGGCCACGCTGCAGAGTGCGGGTTTGCGGTGGCGGTCTGATGTGAGTCAGCAGGTGTTCGAGGAGGCCGCGGTCGATTGTGGCCGGGCGTTGGCGGCGTTCGCCGGCTCGCGG
>NZ_JBFBAZ010000249.1:0-5583 GCF_040682475.1 Hamadaea sp. NPDC051192 | reverse complement strand
GCAACGTGCCGATGGCGAACACCTTCCGACGGTTGGGCTACTCGAACTTCGCCGTACGCCTCGTCCTGTCCTGACGCTCGTTTTGCCGCAGATCAGCTGCGATGTCGGGGTGACGTAGTCGATGCCGACGTACGGCACGGCGGCCGTCGTCTCGTCCCGCCGGCCGACCGCGACGAACGGGAACTGCTCGGCGACCAGCCGCTCCAGCTCCGAGCCGACCATCTGCTGACCGAGCAGGATGCAGCCGTCGGCGAGCCGGAGCCGGGTCTTGCGGTGGAACAGACTGCGTGTGCCGTCCTCCACCGGAGAGGACGTGAAGAACAGCAGGTCACAACCGATGCTCTCGGCGGCCCGCTCGATCCCGTTCAGCAACGGGCCGTAGAAGTCCATGCTCTCGGGCGACAGGGCCGCCTCGTAGGTGAAAACGCCGATGATCTGGCTGTCCAGGCCGGCGAGCCGGCGGGCCGCCGGATCGGCGACGTAGGTGGCCTGCTCGAGCGCGCGCTTGACGCGGGCCCGGGTCTCCTCAGGGATGCGCACGTTCGTGCCGTCACGATCGTTCAGCACCACCGACACGGTGGTCTGGCTGACACCCGCGATCTCCGCGATCTCGCGCTGCGTCACCCGGCGACGTCTCGTTGGCATCGACCCTCCGTTGATAATGCCTATCTTCTTCGAACGCCGATGACCATAAGCTGCCGGAAACGAAAGCGCAACCTCCCCTTGACAGATGGGTTCTCTGGTTGAGATCGTCCGTTTCACCGCGAAGAAGATAGGCATTATCAAACGAGATTCGCGGGCAGACAGGAGCAGACGATGACACCCCAGTTCAGCCGTCGCGGCTTCCTCGGCATGACGCTCGCGGCGGGCGTCGTCCTCATCGCCGAGCCCACCCCCGTCACCGCGTACGCCGCAGCCGGCGACGTCTCCCTGACGGCCGGCGGGATCAGCCTGCTGGCGAGCGTCGGCGGACGCCTGGCCATCCGGGACGCGGCCGGTGTCACGCGGTCCGCCGGATCCAAGTTCCAGATCAAAGACCAGGTCACCGGCATTCACCTGTCCACCGGCGGCACGCCGGTGCTCGCTCAGCTGCCCGACGGAACCCCGGCGATCCGCATGGACTACGTCTTCGACGCGGCGGCCGGCCCGGTGACGGTGGTCGGCTGGTTCACCGTCACGACCAACCACGCCCAGCTGGAATGGCGCGTCACCGGCCCCGGCACGCTCGTGCCCGACGGCTTCCTGTTCAGCCGGGCGATCCAGGCCCCGACAGCGCCCGACGACTACATCGCCATCACCGAGTGGGTACGCGACGCGGGCGGTGGCATCCCGTACGAGGACACCGTGGGCGTCGCGCACACGTCGAGCTGGGGCAGCCTGCACGGCATGTTCCTGCTGGACCGGTCGCGTCAGGCCTGGACGAACGCCACCTGGGTCCACGCACCCGGAGTACCGGACCCCGACGGCGGCTGGACCAGCCAGGCCGACTTCTTCTTCTCCGACACCCGGCCGTCGGCCACGGCGACCATCGGCCGCGGCCGCGAACTCGGGCTCGAACTGACCACCAACCGCCCGTTCAACCTCTCCGACGTGGCCGGCGCGCCGATGGAGCTCACCGCCACCGTCGCGAACGGCGGCGCGGCCCGGTCGGCCGAACTGCAGCTGACAGTGCGCGACTTCGACGGCAACGTCGTGGCCGACACCACGGTCGGCGGCGGCATTTCTGCCGCAGGCACCTGGCAGTACGCCTTCACCGTGCCCGCGCCGGCCGCCGGAATGGTGTTCGCCGAGGTCACCGTCCGGTCCGGCGACGACTCCGCCTTCGCGCGGACCACCCTCGCCACGCTCGCACCGTTCGATTACCAGGCCGGCGCGAGCAGCATGTTCGGCATCGCCAACTATCCGTGGCTCCAGCGTCCGAGCGCCGATGCGGTGCTGGATCTGTGGGAGCTTTCCGGCATCAGCCTGGTACGCATCGCGTACGACGGCGGTCCAGGTCTGCCGCCTGCCGCCTTCGACGCCCGAGGGATCCGGCACAACATCGAACTGCAACCCTCCCTGGAGGCGACCGACGCCGACGCCGCCACCTGGGCAGCCGACAAGCTGTCGGTGGCCGTCGGGGCCGGAGCCGGCTACTTCGAGGTCGGCAACGAGCTGAATCGCCCGTTCAACACCGGAACCGCCGCTCAGGCCTACCTGGACAAGGCCTTGCGACCGGTCTTCGACCGGCGGGCGGCCACCGGTGCGACGATCAAGCTGATGAACAACGGCCTGGCCGGGATGGACAAGCCGTGGGTGCAGAACTTCATCGCCGCCGGCGGCTGGGACATGATCGACGCGTTCGCCTACCACCCCGGCCGTGGCAACTTCACGCCGGACTACATCCCGCCCGGCGACGACTGGAGCACCGGAGCCGACGGCACGTACTGGAACTTCTACGGCGGCTTGAAGCAGCTCAAGGCGCTGATGGCCCAGTACGGCGACAAGGAGATCTGGCTGACCGAGGCGTACGCGCCGACCAAGCCGAACAGCTGGTGGCACGACACCTATCGGCACGCGGCGGAAAACGTCCTGCTCACCCTCGCGTTGGCCAAAGCCGAAGGGGTGAAATGCGTCTGCTGGTACCAGTTCCACGACAGCGTGCTGGGCATGCCGCAGGTGGCCGATCCCGACAACGTCGAGTACCACTACGGCCTGATGAACCGTGACCTGAGCCCGAAGCCGTCCCTGCTGGCGTACGCGAACGCCGCGCGCGTGCTCGATCAGGCCACCTTCCGAAGCTGGCTGACGTTCGCCGATCCGCTCACCTTCGGCCTGTGGTTCGACACTCCGTCCGGGCCGGCCACTCTCCTGTGGAACCGGGCCGACGGCTATCTGCTCAACACCACCGGCCTGCGCACCGACTGGCACTTCCCCGCACCGGAGGTCTGGGTCGATCCGTGGCCGACCAAGGTGGCTCTCACAGTCGCCGCCCGAAGCGCTGTCACCGAACTGGACGCCATCGGGCAGAGCCGGCAACTGCCGGTCGCCGAGGGTCAGGTGACGGTGACCCTCGACGGCGCGCCGAGAATCTACTATGGGCTCGTGCCGCGACCGGACAGCAATGGCAGGCACACTCTGGCAGGTTCCCGCATCGGACGGAGCCGGAGGCGGTGAACGACCGGGCGACGCCGATCCTGTCGGTGACCGATAGCGGGACGAGGATGACTCAGCTGCTGCCGGGACAGCCCGTCGGCCGAGTGAGCAGCGGTCTCATCCGGTTCATGCTGCTCGGCATGGCGACGTGGGCGGTCACGTCGTCGGTCCCGTACGCCGCGCTGCTCGGCTTGGCGCCGACCCCGGGCGTGAGCCGCGCGCTGGGGAGCCCGTGGGCGCTGGCGGGGGCGATCGCCACCGCCTTTCTCTCGATCGTGGTCAACGGCAACGTCCATGCGCGAGCCGCAGCGGCATTCCGGCAGAGTCGCGTGTCGGGCCTGTTCAACGGCCTCACCGTGGCCGGCGGACTCGGCATCGGCGGGCTCGTCTGGACAGCCGCCAGCTACTCCCGGAATCCGGCGCCGTCGTTCGACCTGGAGCACATCGTCACCTCACCGACCATCCCACGCGAGCTGGGGGTGCTGGTGGCTGTCCTCATGGCGGCCCTGGCGGTTTGGATGCTGATCCGTCTGACGGCAGCCCTCCGCCACGTACGCGAGCGGCAGCTCACCATCGAACGACTGCGCCAGAGCGGAAAACGATACGACGGCGTGATCGCCGAGGTCGTGTTCCAGAACGAGTGGCTCTGGGACATGCCGGTGTTCACCACCCGCGTCGCGTACGCCGACCGCGGCGAACCCCGAGAGCTACGGCTGCACATGCGTACCGACGCCGAGCGGGTGCCGACCCTCGGCTCACCGGTGATCGTGTTGACCGACCACGCCGGGGCGACGCACGTCGACCTCGATTACGAGGCGGGCGTGCAGTTCGAGGAACCCTACGACAAGTTCGTCGCTCCGTCCGGCTGACTACCACCAGCTCCTCGAAAGGACGCAAACTCCGATGACTATCAAGATCGAGGCGCAACCCGACGACGGCTGCGTGCTGGTGTTCGACGGAACCGTGCTCGAACTGTTCGGGCACGGTGACACTCATCGGTTTCACGTCTGGCAGCGGCCTCGTCTCGAGTTCCCGCAGGGAAAGCGGCCCCGACTGGAGATCCGCTGCGCTGTCGGCCCCTGGCTCGGCATGGAGTATCAGCCCGCTCGCCGCCCTGAACTCGACGCTCTCGCGACAGCCGTGGACGAGGCGGTCGCACAACGCGACGCGGCGATTCGGACTACCGGCAAGAGCGGGCCAGTCTATGGATAAGAAATTCATCTGATGCATTGGAACCCCTTGCCGCGACTGCCTCATCCGGCCCGCCGCGACCGGCGTCGCGCCGATCATGAGGTTTGGCCACCGATGTCCACTCCTATACGGGCCGGCGTGCTTCGCGTACGCCCGCGTTCTGATCAAAGATTCGCGTGCACGCTCGAATAGGTGTAACACGGTAGGTAGGGCTCACCGTGCGTGGAGGTTGCCCGATGGGGGGCTGGATGCCGCCGGGTCGCGATGCACTACTTCGGACCGAAGTACTGCACGAAAGCGCGCGCACGCGCGTGACTCGGCTGATCTTCGCGGGGCGCTCAGCTATCCGCAAGGAGCCCCTCGGACCGGACGCGCAGCGCCGGATAGAGCATGAGCTGACGATGCTGGAACGGCTGCGCGCTCTTCCGGGGATCGCACAACTACTCGACGCGCCGACGTATCCGGGTTCGATCGTGCTGGAGGACAGCGGTGCGAGCCTGGCCGCGCTGGCGAAGCCGCTGGCGGTCGATGAGCTGGTCGGGCTCGCGTTGCAGTTGGCCCGCGTTGTGGCGGGCATGCATCGTCGGGGCGTGATGCACCAGGACATCTCGCCGACGAACATCGTGATCTCCCACGACGGCATGCCTTGCCTGGTGGACTTCGCATTGGCGTCGCCGCTAGCCGAGATACGCCCGGAGTTCACGCATCACACTGAGATCGTTGGGACATTGGCATATCTGGCCCCGGAGCAGACGGGGCGTACCGGACGGCCGGTGGACGAACGCGCCGACCTGTACGCGTTTGGTGCCACGCTCTACGAACTGGCGACAGGCCAGCCGCCGTTCGGTTCCGGCGACACGCTGCGGCTAACTCATGATCATTTGGCTCGGGTGCCGCTGCCGCCTGCCGCGGCGAACCCGGCCATCCCGGAGTCGTTGTCGGCGATCATCATGCATCTGCTGGAGAAGGAACCGGACAACCGTTACCAGACGGCCGACGGGGTCGCGCATGATCTGGAGCGACTGCAGGACACCCTGGCCCGCCCAGCCGCTGCGGGAATCCACATCGGCGAGCATGATTTCCCGCTACGGCTGCTGCCGCCATCGCGGCTGGCCGGCCGCGAAGACGAAGCAGCAGAGTTGGAGACCGCGTTCGCGGAGATGCTAGTGGCTCAGCAGGAAACGTTGGCCAGGTAATCGGGTGAGCGGATCTTGGATTTGGTGGCGAAGTCGCGTTTCGGTTCGGCATGACTGTTGC
>NZ_JBFBAZ010000248.1:0-5646 GCF_040682475.1 Hamadaea sp. NPDC051192 | reverse complement strand
TCGGGGCGGACACCAACCTCTGGTACGTCCGGGGTTCGCTGTTCGTCCTCGGCATCGGCTTCGGGCAGCTGCTCGGGCTGCTCATCGCGGTCGTGGCGAACGCCGCGATGCCGAACGGCCAGTAGCTGCCGGGCGAGAAGAAGCCGATCTCCCCCGCGCCCTCGGCGATCTCGGCGTCGTCCCGGTCCTCCGGGCGCAGGTCGATGCGCCGCGACACGAACCAGAAGTATCCGCCGCACATCGCGCAGAGCAGCGTCGACATGATCAGGGCAGTGGTGCCGACCCAGTCGACGTGACCCAGCGAGTGGTTGGTCCACCACCCGTACACCGGTGCGCAGAGGGCCAGGAAGAGCGCTACGCCCCCGAAGATCCGCCATTCAGACTTCATCGTGCGTACTCCTTAGTTGCCCAGGTTCACGGGGACCTGCTGCGCGTCCTTCTTGAGGTCGAACGGCGTGGTCGTCGTGGCGTACGGAGCGGAACCGATCGCGGTCAGCGCCTGCGGCGTGGTCTGGCCGGCCTTCTTCGCGGCGAGGAACTTCTGGTAGTTCTCCGGCGAGACCGCGCGGACCTCGAAGTTCATCATCGAGTGGTAGGTGCCGCAGAGTTCCGCGCACCGGCCGACGTAGGAGCCTTCCTCGTCGATGGTCACCTCGAAGACGTTCCGCACGTTGCCCGGGAACACGTCGCGCTTGAAGAGCATCTCCGGCACCCAGAACGAGTGGATGACGTCCTTGCTCGTCTCCTCGATCCGGATCGTCTTGCCCGTCGGCACGACCAGCACCGGGATGTAGTCGCTGGCCCCGGTCGTCGTCGCGACAGTGGTCGCGTCGGTCTGGGTGTCCGGCGCCGTCCGGTAGTTGAACTGCCAGTTCCACTTGAACGCGACGACCTCGACGGTCACGTCGGGGTTCGCCGAAAGCTTGTTCACGTTCGTCTGGATCACCGCGGTGTAGTAGAAGAGCACCGCGATCACGAGGAACGGAAGGACCGAGTAGAGCACCTCGATCGGCAGGTTGAACCGCGTCTGCGTGGGCAGTTCGGTGTCGCCCTTGCGCTTCCGGTAGACGATGATGCACCAGAAGATGAGGCCCCACACGAAGACGCCGACGGCCAGCGCCGCGACCACCGACCAGATCCACATCTCGTACATCTGGTTGGCCTGCGGAGTCTTGCCGCCCTCAGGCCAGCCGAACCCGCCGAACGGCTTGCCGACGTCATAGGCGTCGCATCCGGTCAGGAATGCCAGAGTTCCCACGGCGAGTGCGCTCAGACCGAGCGCCCGTGACCGACCCTTTGCCACCTAGATCTGCCTCCCTTGCCGCCGCTCCGGGCGTTGACCGGCGGAGCGTCTGTCGACGCGTCGCACACTACTCGACCATGCGTCCCGTTTCGGTCTGGGGGTCGGCGTGTCTGGCTGGGGCAGTAGGTTGGAGGCATGTCTGAGCAGGCAAGGCAGGGCGCGTACTTCGATGCCGCGACGGCGTCTCCCCTGCATCCGGCCGCGCGAGAGGCGATGATCGCGTCGCTCACGGACGGCTGGGCGGACCCGTCACGGCTCTACACGCAGGCCCGCCGGGCCCGTGGGCTGCTCGACGCGGCGCGCGGCGCGACCGCTGAAGTTCTAGGGGTACGCCCAGCGGAGCTGACTTTCACCGCCAGTGGGACGGCCGCAGCGCACCTCGCCGTCCTGGGTGGACTGGCCGGGCGGCGGCGGTCGGGGCGGGTCTTCGTGCATTCGGCGATCGAGCACTCGGCCGTTCTGCACGCCGGGGAGGACCACGTTTCCGCTGGTGGCACGGCTGTCTCCGTCCCCGTGGACGGGCTGGGCCGGCTCGACGAGCAAGCCTGGCAGGCAGCGGTCGGCGCCGATGGTGTGGCGTTGGCCGCACTCATCGCCGCCAGTCATGAGGTCGGCACGCTGCAACCGGTCGCTCGAGCTGCCCAGGTTTGCGCTGCTCACGGCGTACCACTGCTGGTCGACGCGGCGGTGATCGCGGGCCGGATGCCGCTGCCGGCCGGGTGGTCGATGCTGATCGCGAGCGCCCGCAAGTGGGGCGGACCACCCGGGGTCGGTGTGCTCGCCGTCCGCACCGGTACGCGGTTCGACCCCCCGCTGAGCGCGCACTGGTCGCAGCCGGAGCGGGCGGCCGGGCACGGGCCGGGTGCGCCCGACCTCCCGGCGATCGTGGCGGCCGCCGCCTCATTGCGAGCCGCGTGGAGCGAGGCGGCCGCGGAGTCGGCGCGGCTGAGCAAGCTGGTGGATCACATCCGCGATCGGGTCGCGGCGACGATCCCGGACGTCGAGGTGGTCGGCGATCCCGTCGACCGGGCGCCGCACCTGGTCACCTTCTCTTGTCTCTACGTCGACGGCGAGTCGTTGCTGCGTGAGCTGGACCGCCGGGGGTACGCCGTCTCCTCGGGCTCCTCGTGCACCTCCTCGACGCTGGAGCCGAGCCACGTCCTGGTCGCGATGGGCGCCCTGTCCCACGGCAACGTCCGCGTCTCCTTGCATCGGGACGTGACCGAGGAGCAGGTACGCCACTTCGTGGCCGAGCTGCCGGAGATCATCGCCCGGCTGCGCGAGGAGGCGGGGGTGACCGGCCTATGAGTACGCACGAGCTGGACTGCCTCGGCCAGCGCTGTCCCCTGCCGGTGATCGCGTTGGCCCGCCGGTTGCCGCAGGTCGCCGTCGGCGAGGTGATCCGGGTGCTGGCCGACGATCCGGCCGCGGCGCTCGACATCCCGGCGTGGTGCCGGCTCCGGAGTCAGGAGTTCGTTGGGTCTCCGGCCGAACACACCTACGACGTGCGGCGAAGCAGTTAGCCGAAAACTATTGGTTGACACCAATCTCTGGGAGCGCTTCCATAGACACGCCCGCCTCACCGCCCAGTGAGGCCGCCCCGGAGGTTCTGACATGTCCTCATCCCCGCAGAGTGCGTTCTCCACGCGTACCCGCCTGCTGTTGATCATGGGAGTGACCACCGCGCTGGCCGCGGTGTCCCTGATCGCCGGTCTGTCCACGGCCCGTGCCGCCGACCCGACGCTGCACCAGCTCGCGGCGGCCAAGGGCAAGTATTTCGGCTCCGCCACCGACAATCCGGAGCTGACCGACACCGCCTACACCGCCATCCTCGGCACCGAGTTCGGCCAGATCACCCCGGGCAACTCGATGAAGTGGGACACCACCGAGCCGACCCGGAACACCTTCGCCTTCACCAAGGGCGACGCGATCGTCAGCTTCGCCAAGAGCCACAACCAGATCGTCCGCGCGCACACCCTCGTCTGGCACAGTCAGCTGCCGAGCTGGGTCTCCAGCCTGGCCAGCACCGAGGTGCAGGCGGCGATGGAGAACCACATCACCCAGGTCGCCACGCACTACGCGGGTCAGGTGTATGCCTGGGACGTCGTCAACGAGCCGTTCAACGAGGACGGCACCTTCCGCACGAGCGTCTTCTACAACGCCATGGGCAGCGGATACATCGCGACCGCGCTGCGCGCCGCCCGCGCGGCCGACCCGACGGCGAAGCTGTACCTCAACGACTACAACATCGACGGCACCGGCGCGAAGGCCGACGCGATGTACAACCTGGCCGTCTCCCTGAAGGCGCAGGGCGTGCCGCTGGACGGCATCGGATTCCAGGGCCACCTGGCGATCCAGTACGGCTTCCCGACGAACATGCAGGCGAACCTCCAGCGCTTCGCCGACCTCGGGCTGGACGTCGCGATCACCGAGCTGGACGTCCGGATGATCCTGCCGCGGGACGCGACCAAGGACGCCACCCAGTCCACCTACTACACCAACGTCGTGAACGCGTGCGTGGCCGTCACCCGCTGCGTCGGCGTCACCATCTGGGACTACACCGACAAGTACTCCTGGGTCCCGTCGGTCTTCTCCGGCCAGGGCGCGGCCCTGCCGTGGGACGAGAACCTCGCCAAGAAACCGGCGTACACCGCGATCTATCAGGCGCTCGGCGGCATCGTGAGCACCACCTCGCCGTCGCCGTCCAGTCCCGCGCCGTCCACCCCGGCTCCGCAGAACGGCTGCAAGGTGGTCTACACGGCCAACCCGTGGACGGAGGGCAGCGGCGTCGGCGGCTTCACCGCGAGCATCACCATCACGAACACGTCGTCCACCGCGATCAACGGCTGGGCGCTGCGGTTCAGCCTGCCGTCCGGGCAGACGCTGACCCAGTCCGGTTGGAACGCCACGTACGCCGTGAGCGGCCAGGCCGTGACGGCGACGAACCTGTCCTACAACTCGGCGATCGGGGCCAACGGGTCGACCAGCATCGGCTTCAACGGCCGCTGGACCGGCAGCTACACCAGCCCGGCCGCGTTCACCCTGAACAACGTCACCTGCTCCTGACCCACTGCTAAAAAAGGCGCTGGATCAGGGTTCCGTGTCGAATCTTCCCCCAAGATTCGACCGAGAACCCTGATCCAGCGCCAAAGGACAGCTGCGAGATCAGGCGGGGAGGAAGGGCCGGACGTCGTTGGCCGCCTCGTCCCCGTAGGACTCGGCGAGGCGCTTGGCGAACATGTCCGCGCGAACCTCGTACTCCTGGGTGCCGACGGTCTCCAGGACGAGCGTCGCGAGCAGCGCACCGACCTGGGCCGCGCGCTCGAGGGCGAGACCCCAGGAGAGGGCGGCGAAGAAGCCGGCCCGGAAGCCGTCGCCGACACCCGTCGGGTCGTACGCGTGGATCTCCCGGGCGACGGGAACGTGGATGCGCGTGATGTCGCGGCCGGTGATCTCCACGCCGTTCTTGCCGAGCGTGGTCACCCGGATCTTCACGCGGTCGAGGATCTGCGCGTCGGTGAGCCCGCTCTTCTGCTCCAGCAGCGACTTCTCGTACTCGTTGGTCAGCAGGAACTCCGCGCCGTCGATCAGGTGCAGGACGTCCTCGCCCGGCATGCGGGCCAGCTGCTGGGAGGGGTCGGCGGCGAACCGGTAGCCGCGCTCACGGCACTCCTGGGAGTGGCGCAGCATCGCGGCGGGGTCGTTCGCGCCGACCACTACGAGGTCGATGCCGCCGAGCCGGTCGGCGACCGGGGCCAGCTCGATGTTGCGGGCCTCGCTCATGGCGCCCGCGTAGAACGAGGCGACCTGGCACAGGTCCTCGTCGGTAGTGCAGACGAACCGCGCGGTGTGCGCCACCTCGCTGATGTGGACCGAGCCGCAGTCGACGCCGTGCCGCTCCAGCCACGAGCGGTAGTCGGCGAAGTCCGCTCCGACCGCGCCCACCAGCGTGGGGCTCAGGCCGAGCTGCCCCATGCCGAAGGCGATGTTGGCCGCCACCCCGCCCCGCCGGACGACCAGGTCGTCGACCAGGAACGACAGCGAGACCTTGTCGAGCTGGTCGGCGATGAGCTGGTCGGCGAAGCGGCCCGGAAAGTGCATCAGGTGATCGGTGGCGATCGAGCCGGTGACGGCGATCTTCATTGGCTGCCCTCGATAGGTCGGCGAACGTTAACAGGCGGGGAACACCACATGGCGTGCCCGGCGCCGGGCCAGCCTACCGGGAACCGGCAGCGAAGAGGGCCGCCACGTCGCCAAGACGACGTGGCGGCCCAACCGCCCCCCCAGAAGAAACCGGGGGTCAGTGAGATAGGGAGAGGGGGGTGTAGGGGCACAAGGGTTTA
>NZ_JBFBAZ010000247.1:0-5897 GCF_040682475.1 Hamadaea sp. NPDC051192 | reverse complement strand
AAGATGTCGGGCCGGGCGTAATGCCCGACGACGTCGAGGTCGAAGCGTGCCCGGGTGATGTCGTCGAGGTCGAGGGTGGCGATGAGGATCTAGGAATGAAACTGATAACTTTGTATTTCTAAATTGGTTATAGTCTTAACGATAAGACGGCGTGAACACCACGGTCCACGGCCGGGGCGCCGTGGCCGGCCCGATCTGTGCCGCCGGGGACGGCCCCGCCAGCGTCTCCGCCGCGACCCGGCCGAACCGTTCGGCCGCCGGATGCGGCGACTGCGCCGGCCAGGCCGCCGACACCGTACGCCGCAGCGGGCTGCCGTCCAGGGCGCGCCAGACGACGCGAGGTTCCCGGCGGGCGGCCGACTCGGGCTCGATCGCGACCCCTCGACCGGCCAGCACCAGGCCGAGCAGGAACTCCGAGTTGCTCGCGTGGCGTACGCGGTTCGGCACGAAGCCGTTGTCCCGGCACACTTCCAGCACGTGGTCGTGCCAGCCCGGGGCCGTCGCCCGCGGTGGCAGGACGAGATCCTGACCGGCCAGATCGGACAGCCGCACCGTGCCGAGCCGGGCCAGCGGCGACAACCGTGGCACCAGTACGCCCAACGCCACCGTGACCGGTGGGCCGAACCGCAGATCCGGCGCGTCGACCGGATGGCTGATCAGGCCGACGTCCAGCCGGGCTTCGGCCAGCAGCCGAACCTGTTCGCCGGTCGTCAGCTCCTGCAGGTCGACGTCGAGCCCTGGCGCCTGTTCGCTCAGCTCCCGCAGCAACGCCTGCAACGTGGCCGCCGGGGTGTCGGGCTGCACTCCGGCGCGCAGCGTACCGAGGTGGCCGTCGCGGGCCAGCCGCATCAGCGACCGCAGCCGTTCCTCACCGGCGAGCAGCGTACGCGCCTCGTCGAGGAGCAGCCGGCCGGCCGCGGTCAGCTCGATCCGGCGGCGCGATCGGTCGAACAGCTCGACCTCCAGCTCCCGTTCTAGCCGCTGGATCGACTGGCTGAGCGGCGGCTGGGCGATGCCCAGCCGGTCGGCGGCCCGGCCGAAGTGCATCTCCTCGGCGGTCACCACGAAGTACCGCAGATGCCGGAAGAGATCCATTCCCCGACAATACGTCGGTGGAGATCTTCGACAAGCTCGACGTGGACGCCTGGCTGCACGCCGTCGACCTCGGCACCGGCCGTGAGATCGGGTTCGGCGCCGACGATCCGGTGGTGATCGCGTCGGTCGTCAAGGTGCTGCTGGTCCTGGAGTTCGCCCGGCAGGTCGCGGCGGGCCAGCTCGATCCGGCCGAACGGGTCGTCGTCCGGGCCGCCGACCGGCTCGGCGGCTGGGGCACCGCCGGCTGTGCGGACGACGTCGAGCTGTCGCTGCGCGATCTGGCGTACTTCGCGATGTCGGTCAGCGACAACACGGCCGCCGACCTCCTCGCCCAGCGGGTCGGCCCGGACCTGCTGCCGGTGCTCGCGGCCGAACTGGGGCTGTCACGGACCCAGGTCATGGGTAGCCCTCGGCAAGTCCTCGAGTCGCTGTTCGCCGACGTGGGCGCGCGCGACGCCGACGAGTTCGCGCGCGTCTTCCGCGACCTGCCCGACGATCAGATCCGCGCGCTGCGCGTCTACGACCCCGCCCGGACCAACTCCAGCACGCCTCGCGAGCTGACGCGGCTGCTCACGCTGATCTGGCAAGACCAGGCGGGACCGCCGGCGGCCTGCGCGATGGTCCGCGACTGGATGTCCCGGCAACTGTCGCGGACCCGCCTGCCGTCCGGCTTCCCGCCCTCGGTCCAGGTCGCGGGCAAGACCGGCACCCTGCCCGGCCTGCACGTGGAGGCGGGCGTCGTCGAATACCCCGACGGCGGGCGCTACGCGGTCGCGATCGGGGCCCGCACCCGACGGCCCGACACTCGCGGCATCGACGTGGATCTGGCGATCGGCCAGGCCGCGCGCACCGCCGTCGACACCTTGCGCTCCGTGTGATCAGGGCCTCATCAACTGGTACGCGCACCGCGACGGCGCTGGGCCGATACGCGTACGGATATCGTGGCCGCGGTTCGATCGTCTTGGACCCGGCCGCCACGGCGATGCTTGCCTGGGGTCATGACTTCTTCTCGCCGCAGGTTCATCGGATCCGCCGCCCTCGTCGGCACCGGGGCCGCCCTGGCCGGCGCGGGCGCTCCGGCCGCCGCCGCGTCACCCGCTCGCCGCACCGCACCCGGCACTGCCGGCGCGACCGGCGCTTCGGCGAAGGCGACCTTCCGCTGGCTGGGCACCTCCGGCTGGCGGATCGACATCGGAGACAAGACGCTGCTGGTGGACCCCTATCTCAGCCGATACTCGACGGGCCTGTTCGCCGGGCACTTCGATCCGGCGACCGAGCTGACCGTGGACGAGGGCCGGATCGGCGACCATCCCGGCACTCCGGAGACCATCCTCGTCACCCACACGCACTGGGACCACTACAACGACGTCCCGCACATCGCTCAGCGGTCCGGCGCCCGGGTGTTCGGCACCCTGACGGCGTACCACCTCGGGCTGGCGTACCAGGTTCCGGCGGGGCAGCTGAGCCCGGTCAAGGGCGGCGAGGTGATGGACTTCGGCGCGTACACAGTGGAGGTGGCCGGCTCGCTGCACAGCCGGAACGGCTCCTACTCGCTGGCCTTCCCCGGCGTACGCGTGGCGGTGCCGCCTCGGCCGCGGACCGTGCAGGATCTGCCGGAGGGCGACACCCTCGCGTACCAGGTGAGCGTCGCGGGCGGCCCGAAGGTGTTCTTCATGGGCGCCAGCGACTTCGCCGAGCGAAACCTCACCGGGCTCGCCCCCGACGTCGCGATGATCGCCGTGCCGGCCACCGACGTGACCCACGCCTACGTGCCGCGGCTGCTGGCGGCCCTGGATCATCCGGCCGTCGTGGTCCCGGTGCACTGGGACGACTTCGAGACGGCTCTGCAGAACCCGCCGTCCGTCAGCGTGAGCGACCGTCAGCGGCTCGACCTCTTCGTCGCCGCCGTCCGCGCGACCGCGCCGCGTACGCGCATCCTCGTGCCGGAGTACCTGAGGCCGTACACGTTCTGAGTGCATTCGGGGCCACCCGGGGCGGCGGGATGGTCCAGGCGGGTGTCAGGCGGGCGTCAGCGTCCACCCGGCCGCCTGCTCCCGCTGCCGCCAGTACGCCGCGAACCGGCCGTCCAGCGCGAGCAGGTCGGCGAGCGAGCCGATCTCGGCCACCTTCCCGTCCTCGAGGAAGACGATCTGGTCGGCGTGCGCGATCGTGGTCAGCCGGTGCGCCACGATCACGGTCGCGCGGCCCTGCCCGCCCGCCTGGATCGCCGCGACGACGGCCCGCTCGTTGGCCGTGTCGAGGGCGGCCGTCGCCTCGTCCAGCAGCAGGATCGGCGCGTCCTTGAGCAGTGCGCGGGCGATGCTCACGCGTTGTCGTTCGCCGCCGGACAGGGTCGCGCCCCGCTCACCGACCCGGGTGTCCCAACCGTCCGGAAGCCGCTCGATCACCTCGTCGAGCTGCGCGGCCGTCGCGGCGGCCTGAAGGCGCTCGTCGCCGGCCCCGGGCGCGCCGAGGCGCACGTTGTCGCGCAGGCTCGCCTCGAAGAGGTAGACGTCCTGGAAGACGACCGACAACTGTCCCATAAGGACGGACGGGTCGTAGTCGCGCACATCCTGACCGCAGACCCGGACGCTGCCGGAGCCGACCTCGTGGAACCGCGCCATCAGGGCCAGCAACGTGCTCTTGCCCGCGCCGGACGGCCCGACGATCGCGGTCGTGGTGCCGCGCGGAACGATGAACGAGACGCGATCCACCGTGGCGGCCTCGGCGTACGCGAAGCTGACGTCCTGCAGTTCCAACGCGGGCGCGTGGTCGTCGGGCTGCGCGTCCGACCCGGTCAGGATTGGCGCTCCCAGCAGCGCGCGTACGCGGGACAGCGTGCTGCGCAGGTTCTGCAGGGCGGGGGAGAGCCCGGCCAGGGTCGTGAAGGGCTCGATGAACCGCACGGCGACGACGACGAGCGCCACGGTTTCGGCGCCGGTCACCTCGGACACGACGGCCGCCACCGCGAGGGCTACCAGCGCCACCTGCGTGGCCAGGCCGAACAGCAGCTGACCGGGGATGCCGAAGCCGATCAGGCGCAGGACGGCGGACCGCTGCCGGGCCAGGGCGAGCCCGAGCGCCGTCCCGTCCGCGCCGGCGCGACCGGCCGCCCGCAGGGTCGGCTGCGCCTGGGCCAGTTCGATGATCCGCTCGCCGGCCTCACCAGCGGCGTCGGCGTACGCGTCGTCAGCCGCCCGCACGAATCGCATGCTCGCCCACATCGCGGCCAGCAGCACGGGGACCGCCGCCAGGGCGACCACGCCCAGCGCCGGGGCGAACAGCAGCAGACCCAGTCCGATGAGAGCTGGGGTCAGCAGGGCGTTGATCGTCGGCGTCACCAGCCAGGCGATGGCCTGGCACAGCTCGCGGCCCGACGAGGTGAGCGTACGCCGGGCGTCGGCCCGCCGTTCGGTGGTGAACCAGCCCAGCGGGACCCGGTGCAACCGGTCGACCAGGCGGGTCTCGACGCTGTTGAGCAGGGCGAAGCCGATGGTGAACCCGGCGTCGGCGACCCGGAAGTCCAGCACCCAGCCCACCACCACCAGGACGCCCAGCGCCGCGATCCACGGCACGGCGTCGCCGTCGGAGAACAGGGCGGACAGCGCCGGGAGCAAGGTCAGCACCGCAGCGGCCCGCACGACGGCGCTCACCCCGAGCAGGACGGCGTATCGGACGAGGGTCCGGCGATCGTCGATCAGCTGGATCACAGCGTCACCTCCTGGGGACGGCCGGCCTGCCACAGTTCGCGGTAGAGACCGGGGACGGCGAGCAGCTCGGCGTGCGTACCGCGGTGGACGGGGTGGCCGCCGTCGAGCACCACCACGGCGTCGGCCCCGGTGATGGTGTGCAACCGGTGCGCGATGACGAGCACGGTCCGGCCTTCGGCCAGCCGGCTGAGCGCCTGCTGCACCTGGTGCTCGGACTCGGGATCGGCGTACGCCGTCGCCTCGTCCAGCACGAGCACCGGCGGATCGGCCAGCAGCGTACGCGCGATGGTGACGCGCTGCGCCTCCCCGCCGGACAGCCGGGCGTCCACAGTGTCGTAGCCGTCGGGCAGCCGGGTGATCCGATCGTGGATCCCGGCCGCCTTCGCCGCCGCCTCGACCTGCGTACGCGTCGCGTCCGGGCGGGCCAGCGCGATGTTGTCGTGCACGGTGCCCCGGATCAGCCGGACGTCCTGGAAGACGAAGCCCACGGTGCGATACAGCTCGGCCAGGGTGAGATCCCGCAGGTCCACCCCGCCGATGGTGATCCGGCCGCCGGTCGGATCGTGGAACCGGGCGAGCAGCGCGGCCAACGTGGACTTGCCCGCGCCGCTCGGGCCGACCAGCGCGGTGACGGTGCCCGGCGCGAGGTCGAGGTCGACGTTCCGCAGGACGGTGTGCTCGCCGTCGTAGCTGAAGCTGACGTCCTCGAACCGGACGGTGTGCCCGCCGCCTCGGAGTGTCCGCGGCTGCTCCGGTTCGGCCAGTTCTGGCTGGTCGAGCAGCAGGCCGATACGCCGGGCGGCGTCCTGGGCCTGCCGGACCGACCCCATCCCGTACGCGGCGGCGAGCAGCTGGCTGCCGAAGGTCACCCCGAGCAGGAGGAACGGCACCAGATCGGCGGCGCTGAGCGCACCGGCCGAGAGCAGCAGACCGCCCGCGACCACGATCAGCAGCAGCGAGGTGAGCGGCCGGGTGACCAGATCCACCAGCGTCTTGCGGCCCGGGTCGACCTGGCTCTTGATCTGCCGCAGGCGCTGCACCACCTCGGGGGTGAAGGCGTCGGCGACGGTCTCGGCCGGGTTGAGGAACGTG
>NZ_JBFBAZ010000246.1:0-6111 GCF_040682475.1 Hamadaea sp. NPDC051192 | reverse complement strand
GAATCATGGGACATGATTCGACCTAGAACCCTGATCCAGCCGGAAAGGGAGGTCAGCGGGAGAGGTGGGCGAGCGCGGCGCGGACCAGTTCGGCGTTGTCGCGTACGGGATCGCCGGTCGGCCCGGCTAACGCGTCTTCGAGGCCGATGCGGGTGGCGAGCCCGAGACGCCCGGCTCGGCCGATCAACGGCCACGCCGACGAGTTCTCGCCGTGCAGCAGCACCGGTGGGCGCAACGCGTACGCCCGCAGCCGGTCCAGGATCGCGTCCGCTTCGGCCTCGCACGTGTCGGCGGGGAAGTCGATGACCTCGACGAGGATGCGTAACACGTCCTGTGCATGCCGCGAGCGTCCCAGCCGGTCGGCGTCGGCGAGCGACCACACGCCGGCCTCGACGGCGACCCCGGCGCTGTGCAGGACGTCGGTGAGCTCGTCGAATCCGGGCTCCGAGAGGTTCACCGAGGCGTAGTCGGGCAGGCCGTCCGGGTCGCCGTCGATCCAGCCCCGAATCAGGCGAAGGCGCGCCGTGGCGTCTCCGTCGGTGATCCAGAGTCCCGTCGTGACGCCGATCGGCGTACCCGGGCAGGCTGATCGAACGGCGTGCACAGCGGCCGAGACGTCCGCGTACGCCAGGGATTCCTGGCCGTCGGCGCGGCGCGGATGCAGATGGACGGCGTCGGCCCCGGCCGTGACGGCGTCCTGGGCCGCGACCGCGAGCTGCGCGGGCGTGATCGGGACGGCCGGGTGGTCGGCGGCCGAGCGACCGCCGTTGAGGCACACCTGGATGCGGCGGACGAGCGGATCAGTCATCGGCGGCGGGGGCGTAGACGTCGAGGCAATTGTCCCCGGGGTCGATCGCGTGAATCACCTGGGCGCCGATCTCGGCGAGCTGGCGGACCTGCTCCGGGGTGAGCGCGTCGAAGACGTACTTGCGGACGGCCGCGACGTGGCCCGGGGCGGTCGCCACGACCTTGTCCCAGCCGGTCTCGGTGAGCAGCGCGAGGGTGAAGCGGCCGTCGTCGGGATCGGGTTCGCGGCGGACCCAGCCGCGCTTCTCCAGCCGGCCGACGACGTGGGACAGCCGCGACAGCGAGCCGTTGGCGAGCACGGCCAGGTCGCTCATGCGCATGCTGCGGCCGGGGCTCTGGGAAAGCCCCGCGAGCACCTGGTACTCGAAGTGGTTCAGCCCGGCGTCGCGTTGCAGCTGCGCGTCCAGCGCGAACGGAAGTTTGATCATGACCGCGTTCAATGCCAGCCAGCTGCGGGTCTCCTCGCTGCTCAGCCAGCGAGCCTCGGCCGGGGTCCCCATGGGCACGATCGTACCCGGCGGCCCCATTTCCGGCGGTTGACGCTTCAAGTAACTGCCGCTACGGTTCGCTTGAAGGTTCAAGTCATCGAACGAACGGATCCCCATGAACGTCGTGCTCTGGATCGTCGCCAGCCTGCTCGCGCTGGCATTCCTCGGCGCCGGCCTGATGAAGCTCACCCAGCCGAAAGCCCAGCTGGCCACGAAGGGCCTGGCCTGGACCGAGGACTACTCGGTGGGCGCGGTCAAGGCGATCGGCGCGCTGGAGCTGCTGGCCGGCATCGGCCTGATCCTGCCCGCGCTGCTCGACGTCGCCCCGATCTTCGTGCCGCTGGCCGCTCTCGGGCTCGCGGTGATCATGGTCGGCGCGATCGTCGTGCACGCCCGCCGCAAGGAGACCAACGCCCTGCCGATCAACCTGGTCTTCCTGGTGCTCGCGGTGGTGGTGGTCTGGGGCCGATTCGGCCCGTACGCCTTCTGACCTCGGGCCGGCACCGGGCCGACCTCGGGCCGGCACCGGGCCGACCTCGGGCTGGCACCGGGCCGACCTCGGGCTGGCATCGGGCCGCGGGGGACCCGATCAGACGCCCACAGGGGGCGTGACCGCCACGGCGGTCCGTAGGATCTTCGGACATGCAGCGTGTGCACCGGCTCTACACCGTCGTGGTGTTCGTGATCCTGGCCTCGCTGGACAACGTCGCCGCCGGGCTGGTGCCGCCGCTGTACAGCCCGATCGGCTCCGCCCTGCACGTGCCGGAGGCGGCGATCGCCGCGGTCACGGCGACCGGGTTCCTCGTCTCGGCCGTGGTGGCCGTCGGATGGGCGTACGCCGGAGACCACTTCAACCGGCGCTGGCTGCTGATGGCCGGCACGACGATCTGGGCCGCGGGCACCTTCGGCACCGCGCAGGCGCCGAACTACGGGGCGTTCTTCGCCGGGCAGCTCGTGGCGGCGGTGGGCCTCGGTGCGGTCGGCTCGGTCGGCTTCTCGGTCGTCAGCGACCTGATCTCGCCGCGTCGCCGGGGCCTGATCATGAGCCTGTTCGGGCTGTCCCAGGGCGTCGGCACGCTCGCCGGAACGCTGATGGGCGGGGTGCTCGGCGCCGAGGACTGGCGTCGCCCGTTCACCCTGCTGGCGGTGATCGGGCTGGGCGCTACGGCGGCGTACCTGCCGACGGCCAGCATCCGCCGGGGGCAGAGCGAACCGGCGCTCAAGGAGGTCTTCGAGGCCGGCGGCGAGTACGACTACCGGATCAGCCGCGCCGACCTGCCGAAGATCGCCCGGCACCGGACCAACATCTGGCTGGTGCTGCAAGGCGTGACGGCGCAGCTGACCTTCGGCTCGCTCGTCTGGCTGCCCCGCCTGCTCCAGGCGAAGGCGGAGGCGCAGGGCTACCCGCAGGACACCGCGATCGTCATCGGCACCATCTTCGCCACGATCTTCCAGCTCGGCGGGGCGCTGTCGATCATCGGCGGCCTCGTCGGCGACCGGTTGCAGCGGCGTACGCCGAGAGGCCGGGCGCTGGTGGCGGCGGTCGGCGTCCTCGCCGGCATCCCGTTCTACGTGATCCTGTTCTTCCTGCCGCTCCAGGTCGACATCGCCGAGGACGCCGGAGCCGGTGGGGTCACGGCCAGCGTCCTGCGCAGCCTGGTCACCGAGCCGCTGATGGGGCTGGCTGCCGTGATGGCCCTGATCGCCCTCGCGCTGTCCTCGGCGAACTCGCCGAACTGGTTCGCCCTGATCGCCGACGTGAACCTGCCCGAGCATCGCGGCACCGTCTACAGCGTCGGCAACCTCGCCAACGGCGTCGGCCGGGCGGCCGGCAACAGCCTGGTCGGCGTCGTCTTCAGCGCGCTGTCGCGAGGGCTGCCCCCGCCCTGGAACTACGCGACCGGGCTCGCCCTGTTCCAGGTCTTCTTCATCCCGACCGGTGTCATGTACTGGCTGGCCTCGAAGACCTCGCCTCAGGACATCGCCGACGTCGACCACGTGCTGCACGAACGCGCCGAAGCCCGGGTCACCGCGTCGTGAAAAGCCACCGCTTTGTGAGAGGTCACTGCGTCGTGAAGCTGGTCCGCAGCCGATAACGCGATCCGGCGTACGCGACGACCGAGAGCAGCACCGGCCGCCCCTCCGCCGACAGGACCACCTGGTGCAGGAAGAGCACGGCGGCGCCGTCGGTCAGCTCCAGGTGCCCGGCCAGCTCGGCGTCGGCGGGCCGGGCCTCGATCGCGACGTCGGCCCGGCCGAGTGCGACGCCCCGGGCGGCCAGTTCGGTGAACAACGACGCCTCGGTGAAGTCGACGTCCACCAGCCCCGGCGCGAGGGCGATCGCCAGCAACGAGGAGTCGACGGCGACGCGTACGCCGTTGAGCAGCCGGACGCGCCGCAGGTGCAGCAGCGGCGTCCCGGCGGGCAGTTCGAGTTCCTCCGCCTCGTCCAGGGTCGCCGGGCGTACCTCTTGGGTCAGGACCAGCGAACTCGGCGTCAGGTTCTTGCGGCGAGCCGTCGCGCTGAACGACTCCAGCTCCTGCGGCCATTCGCGGACGGCCGCCTGCGGTGCGGCCACGAACCAGCCCCGCCCGTGCGACGGGGTGACCAGGCCCCGTTCGTCCAGCTCGATCAGCGCTTTGCGCAGCGTCACCCGGGAGACGTCGAGGCGTTCGCAGAGATCCCGCTCGGCGGGCAGGCGGTCGCCTGGGCCGAGCCCGTCGCGGGCGATCTGACCGAGGATCTGGTCGGCGGTCTGCGCCCAAAGAGGTGCGGCGGTCACGGCAGCGACAATACCACCGCATACCGATCTTGACGAAGTGCAGACCACCGCATACCTTTGCCGGGTGCAGGTGCTGATCTCCCATCTCGGCTACCCGGCGTACGGCCCCAAATCGGTCGTCGTCGCCGGGACGCCCAGCACCGCCGAGTTGGTCGGGCCGACGCGTACGCCGTTGACGGTCGGACCGGCGGAGCACGTCGACCGCTGGCACCTCGGCCCGTTCACCCGGATCGACCTGCCGGTCAGCCTGCCGCCCGGCTCGTACCGCGTAGTGGCCGACGGCGTCGCGTCCGAGCCCTTCGACATCACCGCCGACCCGTACCTGGCCACGCTGCCCGACGTCGTCGGCTACTTCCGGGCCATGCGCTCCAGCGGCGCGATCGACGCCAAAGACCGCCACGCCGCGCTCTGGGACGACCCGCTCGGCCGGACCGTCGACGCGAGCGGCGGCTGGCTCGACGCCAGCGGCGACACCAGCAAGTTCCTCAGCCACCTCACCTACACCAGCACGATGAGCCCCCAGCAGATCCCGCTGTGCGTGTGGGCGATGCTGGTCGCGCATGCGGAGACCGGCGACCCCGCGCTGCTCGACGAGGCGATGTGGGGCGCGGACTTCCTGCGCCGCTTCCGGTCGCCCGACGGCTACTTCTACACCGGAGTCTTCGACGCGCTGACCAAGCGGCTCGACGAGCGGGTGGTCACCGCGCCACTGCAGGACTGTGTGCGTACGTCGCGGTATCAGGCCGGCTATCGGCAAGGCGGCGGGCTCGCCATCGCGGCGCTCGCCCGAGCGTCCGCCCACGACGCCGGCCTGCTGCCCGTCGCGATCGAGGCCTTCGAACACCTGGAAGTCCACAACCGCGAGTACCTGTTCGACGGGCAAGAGTCCATCGTGGACGACTACTGCGCGCTGCTCGCCGCGGCCGAACTGCTCGCCGCCGGGCACGCCGAAGCCGCACCGGCCGCCGAACGCCGCGCCCGCTCCCTGCTCGCGCGCCGCGACGGCTGGTTCACCGTGGCCGGCCGCCCGTTCCACCACGCGGCCGAATCGGGCCTGCCGGTGCTCGCGCTCCTGCGGTTCGCGGCGGTCCAGCCCACCGCCACGTGGGCCGCTTCCGGTGCGCTCCAAGCGATGTCCGCGTTTCTCACGGGTACGCACAACGCCGCGAACCCGTTCGGTCATCCCCGGGCGGGCGCCTACTTCTTCCCTCATGTCAACGACACCGGCTATTGGTGGCAGGGGGAGAACGCGAACATCGCCTCGCTCGCGGCGGCGGCGTACGCCTGCGCCCGGCACGACGCCGGACGCCGGGCCGAACTGGTCGCCTTCGCCGAAGACCAGCTGGCCTGGATCGCCGGGCGGAATCCGTTCGACGTCTGCATGATCGACGGCAAGGGGCGCAACAACGCCGTCTACTCCGCCGACTTCCCACCGAAGCCGGGCGGCATCGTCAACGGGATCACCTCCGGCTGGACCGACGAACACGACATCGCCTTCCTGCCACCGGACGCGCCGACGGGTGACGCCTGGCGCTGGGCCGAACAGTGGATCCCGCACTCCGGCTGGTATCTGCTGGCCGTGGCCACCGGAGCCGCCTTCCGAAAGGACACCCCCGCATGACCCGCATCTCGTACGCCGAAGGCCGGGCCGCGCAGCCCGAGGCATTGGACCGCATCGTCAGCCGCCTGCGCGGTTCGCTCGACCTGCCCCCGGTACGCCGCCCGCTCTTCTGCGGCATCGGCGCCTCGTACGCGGCTCTGGCCGTACCCGTCGAGGCGCTGCGCCGGTATGGCGTACCGGCGTATCGGGTGCTCGCGAGCGAGGTCGCCGAGTATCCGGCCGCCTTCGACGCCGACGTCCTGATCGCGGCGTCCCAGGGCGGCAAGAGCTCGGAGACGATCGCCGCGTTCGAGCAGACCCGGGCGGCGACGGTGGCGGTCGTCAACGTCGGCGACTCACCGTTGGCCGTGCTCGCCGAGCATCTGGTCGGCCTAGGCGACGAGCCCGACTCGTACGCCTCCACCGTCGGCTTC
>NZ_JBFBAZ010000245.1:0-6563 GCF_040682475.1 Hamadaea sp. NPDC051192 | reverse complement strand
GTCTCGGACACGCGCCGCCAGCCCGGCTCGTCCCGCTGCCCGGCCAGGTACGACGTCAGCTCGGGCGCGCGCAGGACACCCTGGGCGAGGAGCACGTCGAGGTGGGCGACCGCCTCCTCGGCCGGATGCCACCGGCACAGATCCCAGCAGGTCCGCAGCGGCGTGGTGATCCGTACGCCGTCGCGTACGGCGAGCACCTGCGAGGGGGCCAGCGGGCCCCGGCGGATCCGCAGTCCCGTCACCGGCCCGAAGTCCCGGACGCTCAGCACCTCGACGGGGTCGTCCAACGCCGCCAGGGACGCCCCGTGCAGGGCGGCCGCGGACCGCCCGCCGATCGCGGCGCCGGGCGGAATCGCGTACCGTCCGGCGGCCCAGGCGCGTACCTCGTGGGTGAGCTGGATGTCGGCGTCGGCGTACACGTCCCGGAAGAGCCGGTGCCAGCCGGTCGACCGCAGATCGCTCGGGGTGAGCAGGCCGAGCCGCCGGGCCTCGCTGCCGCGGAAGATCCGGCGGCGCAGCTCGGGTGGGCGGCGCGGTGGTCGGGGCATGCCGACGACGATGCGGCCGGACGCGGCCGAGTCGCCACCGCGGAATCGGCCGCGCTGTGGACGACGGCCGGATGTGGACAACTCCCGCCCGGCGGAGGCGGGAGCCCCGGAAAGGGCGATAGGCGTACGGGTCCGCCAGGCATAGTCTGCCCTCCATGCATACGCCGCGGTGGCTCGGAGTCCTGCTCGTCGGCTACTCGCTGGTGCCGCTGGTCAACGCGACCGTGCCGGCCGTCGCCCACCTGGCCGGGCAGCGGCTGACCGTCTCGCACGACGGTTCCGACTCCTACGAATGCCTCAGCGACCTCGGCGCGCCACCGCTCGCCGGGCTGTACGGCGGCTGCGACGCGTACGCCCGGCCGGCGGGCGGCGAGCTGCGCCCGGTCACGCTGCGCGGCCCGAGCGACAAGACCTTCCTGCCGCCCAAGGCCCGCGACACCGCCTGGGGCTGGGGGCGTCAGGCGTACCTGTGGGAAGGGACCTCGACCGCGGTGTTCGGTCTCGTCGGCCTGCTGCTGTTTCTGAGTGGCGTGACGTTGCTCATCCGCGGCACTCGGCGTACCAATGAGGTCCTAAAGTCGCCCGCATGAGCAAGGTGACGGTGGTGACCGGCGGCAGCCGGGGCATCGGCGCGGCGACCTGCCGCCTGCTCGCGGAGCGCGGCCACGATCTCGCCGTGGGCTATCGCCGCGATCAGGCCTCGGCCGACGAGGTGGTCCACTCCGCGAGCAAGCTCGGCGTCCGGGCGATCGCGGTCCGCTTGGACACAGCGGTACGCGATCAGGTGGTGCACCTGTTCGATCGGGCGGAAGCGGAGCTGGGCGAGATCACCGGCCTGGTCAACAACGCCGGGATCGGCAGCACGATCGGCCCGTTCGTGGACCTGACGGAGGCGGATCTCCGCCGCGTCGTGGACGTGAACGTGGTCGGCTACTTCCTGGTCGCGCAGGAGGCGATCCGCCGGATGAGCGCGGGCGGCTCGATCGTCAACGTCTCGTCGGGCGCGGCCACGACCGGCAGCCCGAACGAGTACGTCCATTACGCCGCGACGAAAGCGGCCGTCGACACGATGACCGTCGGACTGTCCAAAGAGCTGGGTCCGCGCGGCATCCGGGTCAACACCGTCTCGCCCGGCGTGACGCATACGGAGTTCCACGTGGGCAGCGGCGAACCGGGTCGGGCCGACCGGGTCGGGCCGAATCTGCCGCTGGGCCGCGCCGGCCGGCCCGAGGAGATCGCGTACGCGATCGCGTGGCTGCTCAGCGACGAGGCGTCCTACACGACCGGGGCGACGGTGCGGGTGGCCGGCGGCGCCTGACCGCTACGCTTCCGGGATGACCGCCCTCGACAAGGCCTTCGACGTGCTGGAAAGCCTCGCCGAGCACGAACGCGTGACCGACATCGCGACCGCGACCGGGCTGCCGAAGTCGACCGTTCACCGCATCCTGCGGGCGCTCGTCGACCGCGGTTTCGCCCGGAGCGACGGCAACGGCGGCTACCTGCCCGGACCCCGGATCTTCACGCTCGCGGGGAAGGTCACCCACCGGTTCGACCCCGCTCGGCAGGCCGGTCCGGCGCTGGCGCGGCTGCGCGACACCACCGGGCACACCGTGCACTTCGCGCTGCGTACGGGGGACGAGGCGGTCTACATCGAGAAGCTGATGGGACTGCGCCCCTACCAGATGACCTCCCGGATCGGCATGACGATCGACCTCCACTCGACGGCGATCGGCAAGGCGATCCTGGCGGCCCAGACCGACGACGAGATCACGGCGTTCTGCGAACGTTCCGGGCTGCCCCGGCGTACGCCGAACACGCGCACCACGCCGGTCGCGTTGCTGGCCGACCTCGCCCAGGTACGCGTACGGGGTTATGCCGTCGACGACGAGGAGAACGAAGCCGGGATCGTCTGTGTCGGGGCGGCCGTCCACGACCACGCGGGCCGGCTCATCGGCGGGATCAGCGTGTCCACGCTGCGCCACGAGGTGTCCACATCAGACGCGTACGCCTTCGGCCCGACCGTCGTGGCGGCGGCGCGCGAGGCCTCCCAGTCCCTCGGCGCCCCCTGAGCCGCTTTGCTGCAGATCACGGTTGCGCATGCCATCTCGGGCTCCGGAGGCATGCGCAACCGTGATCTGCAGGGAACCAGTCAGGTTCGGGGGGCGAGCAGGTCCGGCAGTTCGGTGAGCGAGTCGATGACGGTCGCCCGGTCGGCCTGCGGCCGGGTGGCGTGCAGGAAACCCCAGGGCCCCCGGCGAATCAGCACCGGCATCATCCCGGCATGCGCGGCGGGGAGCACGTCGTTGTCGAGCCGGTCGCCGACGTAGCAGATGGCCGCGGGCGCGGCCCGTGCCACCTCCGCGACCTTGGTGAAGAAGGCCGGTTCCGGCTTCTCCACGCCCCATTCGGCGGAGGTGAAGATCGCGTCGGCGGGCAGATCCATGCGCGCCAGCGCGTCCCGCGCCTGCGGCGGCTGGTTGCCCGCGATGACCACCCGCAGCCCTCGTCGGCGCAGCTCGCCGAGCGCGGCCCGGACGTCGGGGTAGAGGTCCTCGGCGTCGAAGTTCTCGCGCAGCCCGTCCGGGTCGTCCACGGCCCACCGGGAGACGGCGTCGTCCACATCGAACCCCGGCTCGAACATCTCGAAGATGTCCCGGTGCGGGCGGTCGAGGGCGGCCGCGCCGCCGAGCGCGCCGAGGAACGTGAACACCGGTACGCCCAGCCGCTGCGCCCAGCGCGTCCAGATCCGGGTCTCGTCGATGAGGGTCTCACCGACGTCGAAGACCACCGCCTTGATCATGCGTACAACTGTAGTCACCGCGTGAGGCGGCGTCGGGCCTTGTCCCGGAACCCCTCGGTGACCCCGTCGCCGGTGAGCAGCCGGGGCAGCAGGGCCGGTTCGAGGGTGACGGCGCGGAACGCCTCGCCGATGGTGACCCCGTCGGCCGGACGCTCCAGGACCTCGATCGAGTCGCCGGCCCGGACCAGGCCGGGCGACACCACCCGCAGGTACGCGCCCGGCCGCGCGACCTTCGTGAACGTCTTGACCCAGCCCTGTTCGGCCATCCAGGCGGCGAAGGTGCCGCACGGGATGCGCGGATCGGTGACCTCCAGGACGAGGTCGTCGCCGACGCGCCAGCGCTCGCCCATCAACGCCCCGGTGACGTCCAGCCCGGACGTCGTCAGGTTCTCGCCGAAGCAGCCGCCCGGCAGGTCCCGGCTCAGTTCGCCGGCCCACCAGTCGAGGTCCTCCCGGGCGTACGCGTAGACCGCCTGGACGTCGCCGCCGTGGTGGCGGCGGTCGCAGACGACGTCGCCGGTGAGCCCGCTGCCGAGGCCCGTGTCGCGGGGACCGGGCGCCTGCACGAAGACCGGTTCGGCGACCGGTCGCTTGTCGATGCCGGTGACGCCGACCTCGGAGGCCTCCGTCTCCCGCCGTACGCCCAGATTCACCGAGATCACATACGCCACCTCCCGATCCTAGCTAACCTGAGGTCATGCGCCGCTTGCTCGCAGTGGCCGCCAGCACCTTGGCCACCGGGCTACTCATCGGGACACCAGCGTTCGCCGACGCGACCGTCACCGCTTCGCCCGAGACGGTTCGACCCGGCGGCACGACCACCGTCACCGCAGGTTGTGGCTCCGACGCGACCGGCGCGACACTTTCTGCGCAAGCGGTCGGCGCTTCATCACAGATCGGCATGAAGCGCGCATCCGACTCGTCCGGCCCCGGCGCGTACGCCGCCGAGGTCGCCGTCCCCGACTCCACCTTGCCCGGCACCTACCAGTTCACGGTGTGGTGCAGTACCGGCGAGGCCGGAACCGCGACCCTGGTCGTGGCGCCCAACGGCGCTCCGACCACAGGCGACGGTTCCATGGCCGCCGGCGGTACGCAACGGGCTGTCGCCCTCGCCGGTGTCGTCCTGGCCGTGAGCGCCGCGGCCGGTCTGGTGCTGACAAGGCGGCGAGGAGATGCGCGTCAAGTTCCCTAGATTCTTGAGCAAACTGAGGATTCCCGAACCCGTCCTGATCACCGTGGGCATCGCCGGAGTGGTGATGCTCGGCTGGGCGACGCTGGGACCCGAACCGCCGGTGTCGGTCACCCACGGCCTGATCGGCGGCGTCCAAGGAGCCGACGGCGGCCTCGACCGCGCCGAGCCGGTCCAGCTCACCATTCCGGCCATCTCGGTGGACGCCGAGGTGACCCCGGTCGGCGTCGACGAGGCGGGGGAGATCCAGGTCCCGCCGCTGTCCGCGCCGATGATCGTCGGCTGGTACAACCACGGGCCGGCGCCGGGCGAGGTGGGCGCGGCCGTGCTGCTCGGTCACGTCGACGCCGCCCCGACCGGTCCAGCCGTCTTCTACGACCTCGGCAAGGTGCCGGTCGGCGCTGAGGTCGCCGTCGACCGGGCCGATCGGCGTACCGCCGTGTTCACCGTCGAGGCCGTCCGCGCGTACGCCAAGGACGCCTTCCCGAGCGGCGACGTCTACGGCCTGGCCGAACGCGCGGAGCTGCGCCTGGTGACCTGTGGCGGGCCGTTCGCGGACGGCGAGTATCAGGACAACGTGGTGGTCTTCGCCGTCCTGACCGGCGTCCGCTAGCTTCGGACCATGCGGATCAGGATCATCGACGCCTTCACCGAGGAGGCGTTCCGGGGCAACCAGGCGGGCGTGTGCGTGCTGCCCGACGGCGACTGGCCGGACGAGGGCTGGATGCAGCGGGTCGCGGCCGAGCTGAACTGCGCCGAGACGGCGTTCACCCGGTCCGCCGGGGAGCAGTGGGGACTGCGCTGGTTCACGCCGGCCACCGAGGTCGCGATGTGCGGGCACGCGACGCTGGCGACCGCGCACGCGCTGCACGAGGACGGCCTCGCCGACGAGGTCCGGTTCGCCACGCTCAGCGGCGAGCTGCGTACCGCGGTCGGGCCGGACGGGCTGATCACGATGGACTTCCCGGTCAGCCCGCCCACGCCGGCCGACGCTCCGCCGTCGCTTGTGGACTCGCTCGGCGTCCGGCCGCTCGGCGTCTACGACACCGGCGACCTGGGTGACCTGCTCGTCGAGCTGCCGTCGGCGGCCGCCGTGCGCGAGCTGCGGCCCGATCTGGCCGGTCTCGCCGACCTGGGCACCCGCTGCGTCATCGTCACGGCGCCCGCTGAACCCGGCTCCGGCCAGGACTTCGTCTCCCGCGTCTTCTGCCCCGGCGTGGGCGTGCCGGAGGATCCGGTCACCGGCAGCGCGCATACCGCGCTCGCGCCGTTCTGGAGCATGCGGTTCGGCTCGACTTCGCTCGTGGGCCTGCAAGCCTCGCCACGCTCCGGCCAGGTTCGCGTCGAGCTGCGCGGCTCGCGCGTGATTCTCCAGGGGTACGCCGTGACGGTGCTGGACGGAGTCCTGACGGAGCGGGCGGTGCGCTCGTGATCCGGCCGGCGACCCGCTCCGACGTCCCGGCGATCCTGGCGATGATCGCCGAGCTGGCCGAGTTCGAGAAGGCCCCGCAGGAGGCGGTCGCCACCGCAGGGCAACTGGACGAGGCACTTTTCGGGCCGAACCCCGCCGCGTACGCCCACGTCGCGGTGGACTCGGCGGGCGAGACGGTCGGCTTCGCGCTCTGGTTCCTGAACTTCTCGACCTGGCGCGGTGTGCACGGCATCTACCTCGAAGACCTCTATGTACGCCCAGCCGCCCGAGGTGGTGGCCACGGCAAGGCGCTGCTCCGCGAGCTGGCCCGCATCTGCGTCGAGCGTGGGTACGCCCGCCTCGACTGGTGGGTGCTCGACTGGAACCCGGCCCGGGCGTTCTACGAGTCGCTGGGCGCGTCCGCCCTCACCGAATGGGTGCCCTACCGCCTCACGGATGACGCACTCGCCGCACTTGCCGCCGGCGAGTGAGCGCGCTTCGTTGATCTAGGCGAGAAATGGGGCTCTCCGGCTGCTTGTGTGGGTCACGAGCGGTCGGGGAGCTTGATTTGGTATCCGCCTAGGTTGAGCTTGGCGAGGGCTATCAAGGCTTCGG
>NZ_JBFBAZ010000244.1:0-6646 GCF_040682475.1 Hamadaea sp. NPDC051192 | reverse complement strand
GGCTTCCGCGGCGGTCCTGGTGGCGGCGGCGGTGGCGGTGGCTTCCGCGGCGGTCCTGGTGGCGGCGGCGGTGGCGGTGGCTTCCGCGGCGGTCCTGGTGGCGGCGGCGGTGGCGGTGGCTTCCGCGGCGGTCCCGGTGGCGGTGGCGGTGCCGGCGGTGCTGGTGCGGGCACCGGATACCGTGGCGGCCCTGGTGGCGGCGGCGGTGCCCCGGTCGGCGGCGGTGGCCGTCCCGGTGGCGGCGGTGGCCGTGGCCGTGGCGGCGGTGCCGCGGGTGCCTTCGGGCGTCCCGGTGGCCGGCCGTCCCGTGGTCGCAAGAGCAAGAAGCAGCGGCGTCAAGAGTTCGACAACCTGTCCGCCCCGACGATGAGCTCGGGTGCCCCGCGGGGCAACGGCCAGGTGGTCCGCCTGCCGCGGGGTGCGTCGCTGTCGGACTTCGCCGACCGCATCAACGCCAACCCGGGCTCGCTGGTCCAGGAGATGTTCAACCTGGGCGAGATGGTGACCGCCACGCAGTCCTGCAGCGACGACACGCTGCTGCTGCTCGGTGAGCACCTGGGCTTCGACCTGCAGATCGTCAGCCCGGAGGAGGAAGACCGCCAGCTGCTCGCGCAGTTCAACATCGACCTCGACGCCGAGGTCGACGAGGAGCGCCTGGTCGTCCGTCCGCCGGTCGTGACCGTCATGGGTCACGTCGACCACGGTAAGACGAAGCTGCTGGACGCGATCCGGTCGGCGAACGTCGTCGAGGGCGAGGCCGGCGGCATCACCCAGCACATCGGCGCGTACCAGGTGCACGTCGAGCACGGCGAAGAAGACCGCGCGATCACCTTCATCGACACCCCGGGTCACGAGGCGTTCACCGCCATGCGTGCCCGTGGCGCCCAGGCCACCGACATCGTGGTCCTGGTCGTCGCGGCGGACGACGGCGTGATGCCGCAGACCATCGAGGCGTTGAACCACGCCAAGGCGGCCGACGTGCCGATCGTGGTGGCGGTGAACAAGGTCGACAAGCCGGAGGCCAACCCGGGCAAGGTGCGCCAGCAGCTCACCGAGTACGGGCTGGTGGCCGAGGAGTACGGCGGCGACACCATGTTCGTCGACATCTCCGCCAAGGCCCGGCTCAACATCGACGGCCTGCTCGAAGCGGTGCTCCTGACCGCGGACGCCTCGCTCGACCTGCGGGCTCCGGTCGACGGCAACGCGCAGGGCATCGCGATCGAGGCGCACCTCGACAAGGGTCGTGGCCCGGTGGCCACGGTGCTGGTCAACCGCGGCACGCTCCGCGTCGGTGACTCGATCGTCGCCGGTAACGCGTACGGCCGGGTTCGGGCGATGCTCGACGAGAACGGCACGCCGCTGCCGGAGGCGGGTCCGGCTCGTCCGGTCCTGGTCCTCGGTCTGACCGCGGTTCCGGGTGCCGGCGACACGTTCCTCGCCGCCGACGACGACCGGACGGTCCGCCAGATCGCCGAGCAGCGGCAGGCGCGGAAGCGCGCTGCCGAGCAGGCTCGGCTGGCCGGCCGGGCGACGCTGGAGACGCTGCTCGAGAAGATCAAGGAAGGCGAGCGGACCACGCTCGACCTCATCATCAAGGGCGATGTCGCCGGTTCGGTGGAAGCTCTGGAAGACGCGCTGGTCAAGCTGCCGATTCCGGACGAGATCCAGCTGCGGATCATTCACCGGGGCGTCGGCGCGATCACCGAGAGCGACGTCAACCTGGCGTCGGCCTCGGCGGACTCGACGGCGATCATCATCGGCTTCAACGTCCGGCCGATGCAGTCGGCGCGCGAGATGGCCGACCGCAATGGGGTGGAGATCCGGTACTACACGGTCATCTACCAGGCCATCGAGGAGATCGAGGCGGCCCTCAAGGGCATGCTCAAGCCGATCTACGAGGAGGCCGCGCTGGGCTCGGCGGAGATCCGCGAGGTCTTCCGCTCGTCCAAGATCGGTCTCATCGCGGGTTGTATCGTCCGCGACGGGCTCCTTCGGCGCAACGCCAAGGCGCGCGTCATCCGCGAGGGCACGGTCGTGGCCGAGAACGTCACGATCACGTCGCTCAAGCGGTTCAAGGACGACGCGACCGAGGTCCGCGAGGGCTTCGAGTGTGGTCTGACGCTGGGCGGCTTCGGCAGCCCGCAGATCGGCGACATCATCGAGAGCTACGAGATGCGCGAGAAGCCGCGCGTCTGACGCTCGGCTCGGCAGGGGCGGTCACCTTCGGGTGGCCGCCCCTTCGTCGTACTCGGGGCACCGGTGTCAGCGAGCCGACTGGCGCGGCGGGTCCCGGGCACTACCATCGCGCCGTGGATCAGCGGCCGGGCGTCGTGATCAGCGCGGGTGCCGACCGCGCCCTGTTTCTGCGGGCCGAGGAGGTCGCCGCCTATCAGGAACTGGCGACCCTGGTCCGGCGACGGCCCACGATCGCCGGTCCGCCGCTCGACGTCGAGGCGCTCGAACGGCTCGCCGAGTCGCTCACCGGCGAGGCGGACATCCAGCTGACCGAAGCCGAGGCCGACTGCCTCGACCTGCTTCGCAACCAGACCGTCGTCCGGGCGGCGCTGCCGCTGCGCATCCGGCCCGTCTGCGTGGCGTGTGGGCTGGCCGCCGAGAAGCTGGTGAACCCGGCCCGGCCGACGAAGGCGGCGGGCAAGTCCGGCGAGGTCGCCGAGACGATCATCGAGAGCGTCGGCATGCTCGCGGCCAACCCGGTGCTCGCCGTGGTCCGCTTCGTCGGCGGGATGGGCCAGATCCGCGCGGACGTGCAGGCCGACCTGCCGGTGTGCGTACGGTGTGACGGGATCGAGTTCGATTCGCACGCGGTCACGTTCTGTCCCCGCTGCCGGGCCATGCGTGAGGAATCCGTGCTGGTCAACTGCCCCGACTGCGGCCAGGACTTCCCGGTCGCGCGGGACGCCCGGACACTGTGGACACCGTTGGCTCAGGCCGTCGGGGCGGGGCGGCTGGCGTACGCGGCGGAACGGTTGGCGGTCGCCGCCGGGCAACTGGAGAACTCGCTCTACACGGGCCAGAAGGAGCAGCTGATCGCCGGGCTCGCCGCCGAGGACGAGCTGATCGGGTTGGTCCGCTGTGGACGCCCGGCCGACACCATGCGTGGTGTCGCGCTTCTGCTCACCACCGGCGGCCTCGGCTGGTCCCATGAGGTGATGACGTCCAAGGCGGTGGGTGGCACAGTCCGCTGGCCGCAGGTCACGGCCGTCCATCTGTCCGGCCCCGTGGGCCAGCAGGTCTTGGCCCTATTGGTACGCGATGAGCCGCCGCTGGTCTTCAACCGGTTCAAGGGGACCGGGGTGAACCTGGGCGACCGCGTCTGCGACTTCACCGCGCCAGGACTGCATCGGCTCGTGTGCGAGTTGTCCGGGCTGCCCTGGGAGCCGCCGGCCATGCCGGTGTCCCCGGCACCGCCACCTCCGCCGCCACCTCCGCCGACACTGCCCCCGCCGCAGCGAGCACCGCTGCCTCCGCCGCCGCCCGCACCACTGCCGCCGCCACCGCCCTCGCCGCCACGCCCGCAACCGGTTCCCCAGCAGCGTCCGTCGGGCTGGTATCCCGACCCGTGGCGGCAGGCACGTGCGCGCTGGTGGGACGGCCGGCGCTGGACCGACCACGTGCAGCGGTGAGTTCGATCCGAGCTGCTGCGGGGCCCACACGCCGTGGTCCGCGCCCCGGTAGGATCTCTACCCCGTGGGAACTGAATACGCGCTGCTCGTCGCGCCATCCGCCAACCGGGTCTACACGCAGTCCGCGCCCGACCTGACGAGGGCCGAGCTGGCCGCGTTCTCCGCCGGAGTGCTGGAGGGGCGGCTCGGCCCGGCCTCGCCGCGGGATCTCGGCGGCCAGACCTATCTCGTCTTTGCCACCGAGGAGCCGCTGACCTCGGAAGGCCTGGCCGTCCTCGGCAACCTCAGCAGTGGGCTCGCCCTCTACGAGCTGCTTCCCGACGACCTGCTGCGGCCGATCCGCACCCCCGCGCTGGACAAGTTCGACGACGACCTGATCACCATCCCGAAGTACTCCGGCAAGACCAACGAGAACTTCACGAAGCTCCTGCTGAACGTGACCGCGCTGGCGAGTGCCTGGGCCGGCGACTTCGGCTCCCGGACCTTCACCGTGCTGGACCCGGTCGCCGGGCGGGGGACGACGCTCAACCAGGCCCTCATGTACGGCTGGAACCCGATCGGCATCGAGATCGACGGGAAGGACTTCGAGGCGTACGCCGCATTCCTGAAGACGTGGCTGCGGCGCAAGCGGGTCAAGCATCGCGCCGAGATCACCCCCGTACGCCGGGAGGGCCGCCGGCTCGGCCGTCGGCTGGACGTCGAACTCACCTCCGACGGCGGCAACCTGACCTTCTTCGAGGCGGACACGACCCAGGCCCGGGCGCTGATGAAGCGGCAGGTCGCCGATCTACTGGTGGCAGATCTTCCGTACGGCGTGGTCCACGGCTCGCGTACCAGCAAGGGATTGGAGCGGGGACCCGCGGAGCTGTTGTCGGCCGCGTTGCCCGGGTGGATCGAGCTGATCCGGCCCGGGGGAGCGGTGGGCCTGTCCTGGAACACCCACGTGGCGCCGCGCGAGCAGGCCGTGGAGCTGCTGGAGCGGCACGGACTGGCGGTGCTGGCGCCGATCGGCCTGGAGCACTGGGTGGATCAGGGGATAACTCGGGACGTGTTGGTGGCGCGGCGCTCGTAAGATGGATCTTCGTGTTCACCGGAACTGCGCTCTTCGACCTGTTGCTGCCGGGCGACTCGCGCTCGCTGAAGGACAAGCGGGGCTACCTGCGCCCGATCCTGGCCCTGCTCCGCAAGTACGAGGTGAGCGCGGCCGAGGTCGGTGACCAGGACCGGCATGGGCGCGCTCAGCTCGGGGTGGCGATCGTCGCCGCCGACGCCGCGCACGTCCGCGAAGTCCTGGACCACTGCGAGCGGGCGGTCGCCGGGCGGCCCGAGATCGAGCTGCTGTCGGTCAAGCGGCGAGTCATCGGCGACGACGACTTCTGACCGCCGGCGCCCGTGGCGACCGGGTGGATCTCGGCGGGCGGTGGGTACAGGCTCGCCGGGTAATCTGGGGGCCGGAGTTCCGGACGATCCGGCGAAAGCCCGTTTCGTTCGATCTCCGCTGTCCGATACGTGTGGAGGTGGCGAGATGTCCGATCCTGCCAAGGTGCGCCGGCACGCCGAGCGAGTCCGGGAACTGGTGGCGTCAGCGGTGCGGACGCAGATCAAGGACCCGCGGCTGGGCATGATCACGATCACCGACGCCCGGCTGACCGCCGACCTGCGCGAGGCCACGATCTTCTACACCGTGCTCGGCGACGCGGAGGCCAAGGCCGGCACCGCCGCCGCCCTGGACAGCGCCAAGGGCATGCTGCGGGGCTCCGTCGGCCGCGCGCTGGGCCTGCGCCACTCGCCGTCGCTGACCTTCGTCCTCGACGACGTCCAGCAGCACGTCAAGCACATCGACGACCTGCTGGCCGAGGCGCGCGTGCGCGACCAGGAGGTCCACAAGCTCGCCGAGGGCGCCGAGTACGCGGGTGAGCCGCAGCCCTACAAGGTCGAGGAGGACGAGGAGTCCGACGATCTTGATGTCGACCTCGACGAGGCTGAGGACGCGGCGGCGCGCCGCTGATGGGGGAGATCACCGAGGACCAGTGGGCCGCGGCGACCGGCGCTCTGCGTACGGCCGTCGCGGCCGGCGACCCGATCCTGCTCGTCTGCCACGTCAACCCGGACGGCGACGCGCTGGGCAGCATGCTGGCGGTCGGGCAGGCGCTGCGGAAGCTGGGCGCGACCCGGCTCCAGGCGACCTTCCCGGGACCGCAGGATCTGCCGGAGCCGTTCGTCGCGCTGCCCGGGCTCGACCTGCTGGTCACCGCGCCGGAGCCGCCCGCGCTCGTGGTGACCCTGGACGCGGCGGCCGAGTCGCGGCTGGGCGCGTACGCCGAGCTGCTCGGGAAGGTCCCGGTGATCGTGCTGGACCATCACGCCAGCTACACCGGTTTCGGGGACATCGACCTGGTCGACAGCGGCGCGGCGGCCACCGCCGTGGTGGCGGCCGAGCTGATCGCCCGGCTGGGTGTGCCCCTGGACCAGGGGATCGCCGAGTGTCTCTACATCGGCGTCATCACCGACACCGGCTCGTTCAAGTACGCCCTGACCACGCCAGCGGTGCACCGGCTGGCGGCCGACCTGCTGGAGACCGGGCTCAACCCGGGCGAGATCTCCCGCCGGGTCTTCGACACCCGCCCGTTCGGCGCGGTCAAGCTCTACGGAGAGGTGCTCGGCCGGGCCGTCCTCGAACCGGAGAACGCACTGGTGTGGAGCACCGCCTCGCTGGCCGACCTCGAACGGCATCACGTGGCGCCCTACGTGCTGGAAGGACTCATCGACGGGATTCGCTGCGCTGCCGAGGCCGACGTGGCGTGCCTGCTCAAGCAGGTCGGCCCGGCGGAGTGGTCAGTGTCGATGCGGACCCGGGGCGCGACCGACGTCAGCCGGGTCGCCGTGGCGCTCGGTGGCGGTGGCCCAGCTGCTGCCCGGCCGGCCGGGGCGGCACGGCGTACCGCCGCGGATCGTCGTCTATCGGCGTCCGCTGGAGTTCCGGGCGGGCGACCGGGACGACC
>NZ_JBFBAZ010000243.1:0-6873 GCF_040682475.1 Hamadaea sp. NPDC051192 | reverse complement strand
GTTCGGCCCCGCCGTCTACGACATGCTCAACGATCACGCCTATGCCGCGATGGTCACGGTGTCCTGGCCCTGGTGCACGGCGTGCACGGAGGTACCGAGCCGCACGTCCAGCCCGGCGGCGAGCTGAACGCAGATCTGATGCGCGCCGCCGTCCACCCGGTCGGCCTGCGCGCCGCCCTCGAACGCGTTGAGGTAGTTCAGACCACCGCCGGAGCGCAGGTAGAAGGCCATGTGCAGGACGGAGACCGCGGCCGGGTCGGCGGCCATCATCTCGCCCAGGAACAGTGGGAAGAACCGGCGGGCGTCGGGATGCCGCAAGTTCCGCTCGGCCCAGTCCGCGGCCGTCTCGGCGTCGAGCGCCTCGGCGTCCGGGCTCGCCCACGGTTGCTCTGGGCGTACGCGGCGGGTCAGGTCGTCGAGGCGGTCGAACAGGTCACCCAACGCGACCGCGTTGAGCGGCGGGAAGCGGCCGGACTGTTCGGTCAGGTCCGGAAAGGCGAACCGGCTCGCCCCGGCGGTGGTCGTCGGCGTGGTCTTCAGGCCGAGCCGGTCGAGCAGGCGATGCAGGCTGGTGTGGCGCTCGCCCAGGTACGCCGCCCCGGCGTCGGCGAAGCTGCCCGGCGCGACCTCGACTCCGTGCGTACGCCCGCCGACGCGGTCGCGCGCCTCCAGGACGGTGACGTCGACGCCTTGCTGCTGGAGGGTGTCGGCGGCGGTCAACCCGGCCAGCCCGGCGCCGATCACCACCACCCGGGTGGCGGTCATCGGGCCACGCCCGCGATTCGCCCGGCCAGCGCGGCGGGCGACGGAGCCAGCAGGAAGTCCTCGAAGGTCAGCTCCACGCCGTACTCGCGGGCGACCGCGCTGAGCACACGGGTGGCGAGCAGGGAGTCGCCGCCGAGGGCGAAGAAGTCGGCGTCGGCGGCGACCTCGGGCCGCTCCAGGACACGGCCGAAGATCTGGGACACTCCGTCGACGGGCATGGCTGCGGCCTCCTTGGTTCGCCGCCGGTCGACCTTGCCGCTGGCCGTGTGGGCGAGCGACGGGACGACCTGGACGCGGCTGGGGATGAGATGGGTGGGAACAGTGCCTCGCAGGTGGGCGAGGACGTCAGCGGCGAGCGTCGTGGTCGCCGCACCCGGCCGGGGCACCACGTACGCCACCAGCGCGGTGTGGTCGGCGACGCGGACGCCTGCGACGGCCACGGCGGCGACGGCGGGATGGGCGGCGACGTACGCCTCGACCTCGGCCGGATGGACGCGTACGCCCCGGATCTTGATCTCGTCGTCGATCCGTCCTTCGTGGACGAGTACGCCGTCGGGCCGGCGGCTGACCCGGTCGCCGGTGTGGAAGAAGCCGCCGACGAAGCGTTCAGATTGCACACCGAGATATCCGAGCGCCACCGAAGGGCCGCCGACGACGAGTTCGCCGTCCTCGGTGACCCGCTCGACGACGTGGGGGAGCGCCCGGCCGATCGGGACCACGCCGTCGGTCCAGTCGAGGTCCACGGCGTGCGTGACCAGCGTGGTCTCGGTGCAGCCGTAGGTGTTGAGCAACCGGGCGTGCTTCGTCCGGGGACCCGACCAGTCGGCGACCCGGGCGGGGTTGGCCGCCTCGCCGCCGATCACCACCAGGCGTACGCACTCCGGCAGCGCGGCTTCCTCCTCGGTCAGGTGGTTGACCAGCTCGTGCCAGTACGCCGTCGGCAGGTCGATCACCGTGATCCGCTCGGTCTCCAGCAACCGCAGGAAGCGCCGGAACGAGCCGGAGTGCGCGTCGGGATGGAAGACGAGGGCCGCACCGCTGGTGAGCGTCGGGAGGATCTCCTCGAAACAGGTGTCCCAGTTGAGCGACGCGAACTGCAGTACGCGATCTTCGGGGGTGATCTCGAACAGCTCCGTCAAGGACCGCACGGCGGCGGTGATCGCCCGCTGCGGGGTCAGCACGCCCTTCGGCTTCCCCGTCGAGCCCGACGTGAACAGCACGTACGCCACCGGCTCGCGATCCACCAGCTCGCGATCCACCGGCTCGGAAGCGACCGGATCAGGGATCTGGGTCGAATCTTGGGCCAAGATACGACCCATATCCGTGATCTGCCGGGAAACCGGGTCGCCGAGTCCGGAAACCGGGTCGCCGAGTCCGGAAACCGGGTCGACGAGTCCGGAAACCGGGTCGCCAAGTCGGGAAACCGGGTCGCCGAGTCCGGAAACCGGGTCCAGCAGGAAGGAACAGTGGGCGAGAAGCGCCGCGCGGCGATCGGGCGGGAAGGCCGGATCGATCGGGCAGTACGCACCGCCGGCCAGCCACACGCCGAGCATCGCGACGACGGTTTCGGGATCGTGCCGGGCCAGTACGCCGACCGCCCCCGGCGACGGCCCGAGGCGCTGGGCGGTTTCCCGCGCCAGCGCCTCCAGCTCGGCGTACGTCAGTGTGCGGGGCCCGGCCACCACCGCCGGCCGGGCGCCATGCGCCGCGACCGCCCGGCGGAACGCCGCCCCGAGATCGTCTGTGTCCACATCCCACCCTCAAACCGCTGCCGTTGGTGGGAGTGGAGTTTCACAGCGATCACTGCGAACTCACTTCAGATCCGGTACGAATCCGCCACGCGCTCCACGTCGGAGTCGGTGAGCAGCAACTCCGCGCCGCATTGCCGGGCGAAGCGGCGTACCACGTCGTAGAGGCGGAAGCGGTCGGGACCGGTCTCCACGACGAGGTGGGCCGAGATCAGTTCGTCGAGTAATCGCCGCACTCGCCGGAGCGAGCTGCCGGCCCCGCCCGCGTCGTCGAGGCTGAGCGACGGCGACGGGTTCAGGCCCAGCCGTCCGAACAGGTACGCCGCCGCCGGGCTGAGCGTCTTGTGCGCGCTGACCAGCGCCGCGCGTACGCTGCGCGGATCGTCGTCGAGCAGCCGGTCGCCGTGCTCGTCGAGTTCGTCGGCGAACGACGACAGCGACTGCCACGGCCGGGCGGCGAGCTTCGTCCCGGCCAGCCGGGTGGTCAGCGGCCAGCCGCCGCACCAGTGCACGACGCGTTCGGCGGCCGATTCGCGCATCCGGTCCGCGCCCACGATCCGGGTGAGGAGATCGGCGGTCGCCTGGGGTGTCATCGGTTCGACCCGAAGCGCCTGGACGGCGTGGTGGGCGGCGAGTGCGAGGAACCGCCGGCGGCTGGTCGCGACGAGCTGGCTGACCGTCGTCGGCGGCACGAACGCCAGCAACTGGTCGAGCGCCCCGGCGTCGTCGAGCACGACCAGCACCCGGCGTCCACTCAGCAGCGTCCGGTACAGCGACGCTCGTTCATCCACGGTGGAGGGGATGTCCGGCTGGGGCACCCCGAGTCCGCCCAGCGCCGAGCCCAAGGCGTCGCGGGTGGAGACCCGCTCACCGTGCAGGCGCACGAAGATCTGCCCGTCGGGGTAACGGTCGGCGACGCTGTGCGCCCAGCGTACGACCAGGGCGGTCTTGCCGATCCCGCCCGCGCCCGACACCATCAGCACGCGTGGCTCGTCGACGGGTCGGCTGATCGCGCGGGTCAGCGCGGCCAGCTCGCTGTCGCGGCCGGTGAAATGCCCGACGCTCCCCGGCAGCTGCGCGGGATGCCGCGGGCTCGGCTCGCCCGCCTCCACCGCCGGTTCGGCGGTTCGGCGCGGCTCGCCCCGAAGGATCGTGGCGTGCAGATTGCGCAGGTCCGCGCACGGGTCGCTGCCGAGTTCGTCGGCCAGCCGCTCCCGCAGGGAGTGGTACGCCTTGAGCGCGTCCGCCTGCCGGTTGCCGCGATAGAGGGCGAGCATGAGCTGACCGGCCAGCCGTTCCCGCAGCGGGTGGGCGGAGACGGTGGCGGTCAGCTCGGCGACGACCTCGGCGTGCCGGCCCAGCTCCAGATCGGCGTCGAAGCGTTCCTCCAGCAATCCGAGACGCAGCTCGGTCAGGCGTACCCGGTCGAACTCGATGCCGGGCGCGGTCACCCCGTCCAGCGGCGCGCCGCGCCACTGTCTCAGCGCCTGGCGCAGGCACGCGGCCCGCGCGTCCGGCGTCGCGGCCTGTCTGGCGCGCCGGGCCAGATCCTCGCACTCGTCGAGGTCGACCCGCACCTCCTCGACCGCGAGCAGGTAACCGGGATGGCGCGTCTCCAGAGCCTCACCGACCTTGCGGCGCAACGAGGAGACCAGCCCCTGTACGCGCGAGCGGGGCGAGGCCGGCGGCCGATCGTCCCATAAGCAGTCGATGATCCTCTCCGTGGAGACGACCGTTCCCTTGACCAAGGCCAGCGCCGCGAGCAGGTTCCGCTCCAGCGGCGACAGCGACACGCTGACTCCCGAAACCCGGACCTCGGTCGGCCCGAGCAGAGAAATCTCCAACATCCAAAACCCCTACCGAACGGTGACTCGATACAAGGATCGCGGCTATAGTCGGCCGCATCGATGTGCTCAATGTCGATGCATCGGTGGGACAGCGGACGGACAACCCTGTCGCGCCAACACGGTAGATCGCGCGTGCGGGGACGGGCCGTCAGTCGAACGGAGAGGGTTTTATAGACCCGAGACTATGGACTTGGTCAATGGCGTGACGCGATGACGGACAGGACGTGCGATTCCTGGGCGTGCTAGGCGGCTACGTTCGCCTCGCGGTCAGCACCGCATTCCGGATCGTCGTCGTGGCATCGCCGTGGGCAAGTTGGCGCCGGCCCGCCACAAGCTGAAGACGATCGAGGAGAATCTACAGGTTTAAGGCGGTTCGGCCGCTCCGGCGAGTTAGCGTCGTACCCGACGACTGCTTTCGCCGCCGGGAGGGCGCGATGCTCACGACCGAGGGCCGGCGGCTGTTGACCGCCAAACTGGACCGCCGGTTCGACCTGCTCGATGTGGACGGCGACGGCCACCTCGGGGAACGGGAGCTGGACGATCTCGCCATGGGCATCGCCGCGGGTTTCGACGTGCCGCTGGACGCGCCGACCGCGGTCGCGCTGCGCCGGGCGTACGCCCGCTTGTGGAGCGAGCTGTCGCAGCTCGACGCCGATCGTGACGGACTGATCAGCCGGGGGCAGTACGTCGACGCCTGGCTCAGGGAAGCCGAGCAACCCGGGCTTCTCGCGGAACTCGTGCGGACCTGCGCCGAGGCCGTGGCCGCCGTGGCGGGCGCCGAAGGCGACTTCTACGAGCCCGCCTTCATCCGCCTGCAGGCGCTCTCCGGCGCGCATGCCGATCAGGGCGCCGCCGCGTTCGCCCGGCTCGACACCGATCACGACGGCATGGTGTCGGTGACGCAGTTCGCGAACGCGTACGTCGACTTCTTCACCAGCGGCGATCCGGCCGCGCCGGGCAACGCCCTGTTCGGCCGCATCGAGCCGTGATCACGGCTATCGTGGGCGTATGTCCGTGTATCACGCACGGCCGCTGGTCGATCCGCGCCGACTGTGGACCGGTGGCATCGTCGCCGCGATCGTGGTCGCAGGCGTGGTGGTCGCCTGCTTTCTGATCGTGCGCGGAGTCCTCGACATCCCGGTCCTGGGCGTCGACCTCTCCGGTGGCGTCTTCCTGCCCTCGATGCTCGGGTACGCCTTCGGCGGAGCGGCGGCCACCCTGCTGCTGACGGGTCTGGCCCATCTCCTGCTGATCACGACGCCGCGCCCGCGCTTCTTCCTGGGCTGGATCATCGGCGTCCTCACGGCGATCGCGGTGATCGTGCCGTTCACCAAGAGCGCGCCGTTCGAGGTTCAGCTCGCCACCGCCGCCGTCAACCTGATCGTCGGGGTGACCATCGGCGTCATGCTCTCCACGACCGCCGCCGCGAGCGCCGGGCGAAACGTCCCGCCGGCGTACCCGGTGGCATGACGGAGGCCGACCACTCCGTCGCCCCGGCCCAGCGGGAGAGCGTCGGCACCGTCATCGTGGCGGGCCTGGCGAACCTCGCCATCGCCGTCGCCAAAGCGATCGCCGGGATCATCTCGGGCTCGGCCGGCATGCTCTCCGAGGCCGCGCACTCGGTCGCCGACACCGTCACCGAACTGCTGCTGCTCACCGCGCTCATCCGCGGCGACCGGGAGGCCGACGCCGAGCACCCGTTCGGCTACGGGAAGTCCACGTTCTTCTGGGCCTTCCTCGCGTCGATGGCGACCCTCGTGGCGGGTGCGGGATTCGCCGTCACGCACGGGCTGCACACCATCCGCAACGGCGAGGAGATGGGCGACTACACCGTCGCGTACATCGTGCTCGCGGTGTCGTTCGTCCTGGAGGGGACCTCGCTCATTCGGGCGGTGCGCCAGGTACGCGGTTCGGCGAGCCGGCTGCACTTGCGGGCGTTGGCGTACTTGCGGCTCACGCCCGACACCTCGGTCAAGGCGGTGGTGTTGGAGGACGCGGCCGCGCTGATCGGCCTCGGCCTGGCCGCGATCGGCCTGCTGCTGACCGAATTCACCGGCGACACGTTCTACGACGGCGCGGCCTCGGTCGCCATCGGGCTGCTCCTGGCCGTCGTGGCGCTCACGCTCGCGCGCGCCAACGTGTCCCTGCTCGTCGGTCAGGCGCCCTCGCCGCGCTGGCAACAGGCGATACGCCGAGAGCTGGAAGCGGATCCGGTGATCCAGCGGGTGCTGACCCTCAACGCCATGTACCTCGGCCCGGACAGCGTGCTGGTGGCGGCCGAGGTCGACGTGTCCGACACTGCCACGGGCGCCGAGATCGAGGCGGCCGCCGACGCGGCGGCGAACCGCTTGCGGGAGAAGTACCCGGTGATCCGCCACGTCTACCTAGACCCCACCCCCACCCCCTAACCCACCCCACCCCACCCCACCCCGCCCCGCCCCGTCCCGTCCCGTTGATCATGGAGTTTCCACCCGAGACACACCCGCGAGGCCACCGGTAAATCCAAGAACAAC
>NZ_JBFBAZ010000242.1:0-7032 GCF_040682475.1 Hamadaea sp. NPDC051192 | reverse complement strand
TTCATAAAAAACTCTTACCCACCCCCCCCCATTTCCTATCGGTTGTTTCTGGTTTCCTTTTCTAATCTGGCCCAATTTTTCCACCTCTAACCCTGATCCAGCGCCAAGCCGCAGCGGACGGGATGGGGTGGCGGTTCTGGCGGTTCACCGCGCCCCGCGCTCTCGCCAACGTCGCCCAGACCGCCCTGCAGCGCATCGACGTGCTGCTGGTCGCCGCGCTCGCCGGGCTGGCCGCCGCGGCGGCGTACTCCGTCGCGGGGCGGTTCGTCGTCGTCGGCCAGCTCGCCAACGGGGCCATCTCGCAGGCGGTGCAGCCCCGGCTGGCCGAGGCGCTCGCGGTCGGCGACCTGCCCACCGCCCGGCGGCTGTATCAGACCGCGACCGGCTGGCTCATCCTCACCTCCTGGCCGCTGCACCTGACGATCCTCCAGTACGCCGGGGACTACCTCGGCCTGTTCGGCACGCACTACCGGCAGGCCGCCCCGGTGGTACGCGTACTGGCGTTGGTCATGCTGCTGGCCACCGGCTGCGGGATGGTCGACATGGTGCTCGCCATGGGCGGCCGCACCGTCTGGAACCTCGTCAACGTTCTCGCGGCCCTGATCGCGATGGTCGCCGTGGATCTTCTCCTCATCCCGGCGCTCGGGATCGTCGGCGCCGCCCTCGGGCTGGCCTGCGCGGTCGCCGTGAACAACCTGCTGCCCCTCGCCCAGATCGTGGTCACGATGCGGCTGCACCCCTTCGGCGGCGACACCCTCGCCGCCGTGCTGCTGACCTCCGTCAGCTTCGGCGCGGTGCCGGCCGCGCTGCACGCGTCCCCGCCTTGGCTGGCCATCGGAGCCGGGGCGGTCGCGTACCTGCTGGGGGTGGTGCTGCTGCGCCGCCGCCTGCCTATGACCCCATTGAGCCGGCGGGTCTGACAACACTCGAGGAGAACCATGCGCACCGATTACACCCAGATCTTCCAGGACTCCGCGGCGGTGGAGAAATACGAGCACATCGTGTACGCCCCGGACAGCTACTGGTCGGCGATCAACCGGCGGCAGCGCGAGTATCTGCGCGGCCTCGCCCGGCGGGCGTTCCCCTACCGGCGACCGGTCCAGCACGACTTCGCCTGCGGCACCGGCCGGGCCATCCGCATCCTGCACGGTCTGGTGCGCGGAGCGCACGGCTACGACACCAGCGCCGCCATGCTGACCAAGGCGCACGAGGTCGGCGCGTACGCGGTCATGCACCAGATCGACGAGACCGGTCCGGTGCCGATCCCGGTCCCGACCGACGCGCCCGCCCTGGTGACGGTGTTCCGCCTGCTTCTCAACGTCGACGAGGCGGTACGCGACCGGGCGATCGCCTTCGCGGCCCAGGTTCTGCCGCACTACGACGCCGGGCTCCTGGTCGTGGAGAACCACGGCAACGCGCACTCGCTGCGGCACCTGCGGCATCGCCGGCACGGTGCGAAGCCCTGGTTCGCCGAGCTGTCGCACGACGACGTGGCCACGATCCTCGACCGGCACGGCTTCACCATCGTCGAGCAGCGCGGCTTCGCCCTGTTCACGCAGGGCTGGTACGGCCGTCGCTGGCTGCGCCCGATCGCCCAGTTCGTGGACGACCTGGCCACCCGGGTCGGCCTCGCCGGCCGCTACTCCGTCAACGTTCTCTACATCGCCCGGCGTACCCGTCCGACCTTGGGAAGTCTGGCCAGCGGCGAGCTCGCGCCGTCCGCATCCGAGGCACCGCGCTCGCCTGGGTCCTCCCACCTGGTCTCGCCCGAGTCCCCCCAGGCGGTCTCCGCCGAGTCTTCCCACGCGGTTTCGCCCGAGTCTCCCCGCCCGGTCTCGCCCGAGTCCTCGCACGCGGTTTCGCCCGAGTCCTCGCACGCGGTTTCGCCCGAGTCCTCGCACGCGGTTTCGCCCGAGTCCTCGCATCCGGTGGAGCCGGCAGCGGAGCCGGCCGAGGAGTCCGAGCGGCCACGGCGCGACCCGGACGCGGAGAGCTGGTGAGGCGCTTCGTCGCCGTGCTGGTGGTCGGGCTGCTGGCTCTGACGGCGTGCTCACCGCCGCCTGACGAGCCGGCGCCGACTCCCTCCACCTTGGACAAAATCGCGCCCCATCCCGGGCCGTTCGCCGGTGGCGCGGTGACTCCGCCCGCCACCGGCGCCTGGCTGGGCGCGTGGGTCCGGCCGGCCCAGCTCACCCAGGCCGGCCGGATCGCCGCGGTACGCCAATACGAGGAGTCGCTCGGCCGCCGCCTGCGGATCGTCAACACCTACCGGCGGATCGACGAGCCGTTCGACACCTACAGCGACCGCCAGCTGGGCCGCAAGGGCAGCACGCTCATGCTCAGCTGGGCCACCGGCGACACCCGCTCGATCACCCTCGGCCACACCGACCGGGAGCTGCGTACGCGGGCCGCCGAGCTGCGCCGCTTCGGCGACCCGGTCCTGCTGCGCGTCCGCTGGGAGATGGACCGACCGAACCTGGCCGCCACGATGTGGAGCGCGGAAGACTACATCGCGGCGTGGCGGCACATCCGGGCCGTGTTCGCCGAAGAAGGCGTACGCAACGTCGCCTGGGTGTGGTGCCCCACCGCCGAAGGCTTCGCGGCCGGGCGAGCCGCCGCGTACTACCCCGGCGACGACACCGTCGACTGGGTCTGCGTCGACGCGTACGCCGGAAGCAAGTTCGCGTCGCTGAAAGACCTGCTCACGCCGTTCCTCACCTGGGCGGCGCAGCACCCCAAGCCCATCGTCGTCGGAGAGTTCGGCGTCGCCCGCACGTGGGGCCCCACCGTGCGTACGCGGTGGATCCGGGAAGCCGGCGACTTCGTCCGAGGGTGGCCGCAGATCAAAGCGGTGGCGTACTTCGAGTCCGATCCGGACGGCAACGGGGAGAAGGGGCAGTTCCGGCTGGCCGGCGACGCGACGGCATTCGCCACCTTCCGCTCCGCCTTCCCCTAGCCCCTCCTGATCCCTGACTGTTTGTTGGGCACTGGATCAGGGTTCTAAGTCGAATCTTGGGCCAAGATTCGACTTAGAACCCTGATCCAGCCGCAGGCGGTTATCCACAGGCGTTGTGATCTCGGTACGCCGACTGCGACGGTCGGCGGATGCCGCGTCGACCAGCCGTCCCGCCAGTGCTCCGTGGAAGGGTCTTCCGGGGCAGCGAAGCCGTGCGGGAAGGCCTCGTGACTGCCACCCAGCTGTCCGGCAAGACTTGGCGCAGGCTCTTCCGGGATGTGTACGTCGAGGCGAACGCCGAGGTGGACCACCTGAATCGGGGCGCCGCCGCCCTTCGCTACCTGGTTCCCGAAGGGATTCTCACGGGGGTCTCGGCTGCCTTCGCATACGGCGTGCTCTTCGGCGCGGCTGATCTGGTGGAGATGCTGGTCCCGGTGCCACACGGGCCGATCAAGGGCATCATCATGCATCACGGCCCGACGATGGACGGCGACGTACGCGAGGTCGCTGGTCTACCGGTCGCGTCACCGGCCCGTACCTGCTGGGATCTGGTCCGCCATCGCCCGTTGCCGGAGGTGATCGCGTACCTCGACCAGTTCCTCGGCAGAGGTCTGGTGACCCTGGAGGAACTGGAGAAGTACGCCTGGGAGCGGGAACGGGAACCCTACTGGCAGCGCTTTTTGCAGGCCGCCCGGTTGGCCGACGGTGGTGCGGAGTCGCCGGGTGAGTCCCGGAGTCGTCTCATGCTCGTCACCAACGGGGTTCCGCACCCGACGACTCAGTTCGTGATCACCCATCGGGGCAGGTTCGTCGCCCGCGTCGACCTGGCGTGGGCCGAGTATCGCGTCGCTCTCGAATACGACGGCTTCGAGTTCCACAGCGCGCGATCGGATCTGGCTCGCGACCGCGCTCGGTTGAATCGTCAGGTCCTCGCCGGCTGGTTGATCATCCACGTCACGGGTGACCGGTTGCGGCGCGACCTTCCGAGCGTCGTGGCGGAGGTGCTGGCCGCGTTGCGTACTCGTGGCTGGCCGGAACGGCCTCGCCTCACCGACGAATGACGCGTACGCCCGACAGCGGATCAGGGTTCTGGGTCGAATCTTGGTCCAAGATTCGACCCAGAACCCTGATCCAGCCCGCAAAGCCACGGCGGGGTCAGGGGCGGCGGAGGGCGGCGCCGGCGAGCAGCCGGACGGCGTACGGGGCGTCGTGTCGCAGATAGCGTGAGGCGAGCCGCCGGGGTTCTTGGGCGAGCCGGTGCGCCCATTCCAGGCCGCTGCGCTGCATCCAGATCGGGGCGCGCTGCTGCTCGCCCGCGATGAAGTTGATCGCCGCGCCGCAGCCGAGGAACCAGGTCGACGGCAGGGCGTCGCGCAGGTCGGTGATCACCCGTTCCTGCCGCGGGAAGCCCAGGCCGACGAAGCAGACGTCCGGGCGCGCCGCGATGACGGCGTCCAGGACGGGGGCGTACTGGTCGGGGTCGGCGTCGAAGCCGAACGGTGGCGCGGCACAACCCGCGATGATCAGGCCTGGGCAGGCGCCGGCGAGTTCGGCGGCCGCGCGGTGCGCTCCGTCGGCGCTGCGCCCGGCGACACCCACGGCGGAGGCCATGAGCAGCCAGTCGTCGCCCTCCTCCGGTTCGATCGCGGACGGCACCGGCGCGCCGCCCAGGAGGTAGACCGATCCGGCGATGTCCCCGATCGCCTGCGAGATGGTCCAGATCAGGCTGGAGCCCGCGACCCGTTCGGGCAGCGGGTTTCCGGCGAGTTTGCTCGCCCACACCAACGGCATGCCGTCGGCCACGACCAGGGTCGCGTCGTCGAGGAAGCTGCGGACCTCGGCCGCGATCGGCCGGTCGCTGTCGGCGAGCCGCAGGATGTCCACGTTCGGGGTGACGATCCGGCCGCCTTCGCCCCGGCTCAGCGCCTCGACGACATGTGCGGCGACCTCTTCCTCGGTGATCGCGTCGAATTCCCGGCCGGCCAGTCTCACGCGCTCATTTCCCACGAAATTGGACAATAGCGGGTCAATCCCTGCGGATCAGTCGTTAACCGCAGTGACACACGAACCGACAAAACCGTGCAGGGGGTGCGCCGATGGCGCGGGTGATTTTCCTCGGCGGGCTGGGACGCAGCGGCACGACGCTGATCGAGCGCGTCCTCGGCGAGGTGCCGGGCATCTGCGCGGTCGGCGAGCTGGTCCATCTCTGGCAGCGCGACCTGCGCGACGACGAGAAATGCGCCTGCGGCAGCCACTTCTGGGACTGCGACTTCTGGGAACGCGTCGGCATCGCGGCGTTCGGGGGCTGGCACCGGGTCGACGTGCATCGCGTACTCGCGCTGCGCGATCTGGTCGAACGCACCCGCCACATCCCGCGCCTCGCGACTCGCGTGCCCGCCGGCTATGCCGATTTGGTACGCGAGTACGCCGACTACTACGTCCGTGTCTACGAGGCAGCGGCCGCCGTCAGCGGTGCTGAGGTGATCGTGGATTCGTCGAAGCATTCCGCGCTCGCGCATGTGCTCCGCTATGCCACCCGGGTGGAACCGGCCCTCGATCTGCGGGTGCTGCACGTCGTGCGGGACGCGCGTGGGGTGGCGTACTCGTGGACGAAGAACGTGCTGCGGCCCGAGGCGGCCGCCGACGAGATGACCCGATACTCCCCGGCCCGCTCGGCTCTGCTGTGGACGGCGCACAACGCCGCGTTCTCGCTGCTCCGCCGCCGGGGCGTACGCGTACGCACCTTGCGTTACGAGGAGTTCCTCGCCGATCCGGAGGCCACTCTGCGGCGGCTGGTCACGTTCGCCGGGCTCGACCCGTCGGCGGTGGACCTCGGCTGGCTGGAACGGGACCAGGTGACGCTGAGCGTGTCACACAGCGCCGCTGGGAATCCGATGCGGTTCACTACTGGACTCGTTCCGCTGCAACGCGACGACGCCTGGCGTACGCACCTCGCGCCGAGGCAGCGGGCCGTCGTGAACGCCGTCTGCGCGCCGATGCTGAAGGCGTACGGGTACGAGCTGGGGGTGAAGCGATGACGACCTGGCCCTCGGTGGACGTGGTGGTGCCGACCCGGGATCGGCCCGAGCTGCTCACCCGTACGCTCAACGGCATTCTCGAGCAGGACTACGAAGGCCCGGTACGCGTCCTCGTCGTCTACGACCAGGCCGAGCCCGACCCGTCCCGGGAATCCGCCGAGGACCGTCCGGTGACAGTGCTCTGCAATTCGCGTATCCCTGGATTGGCAGGAGCCCGGAACACCGGAATCCTGGCCTGTACCGCGGAGCTGGTGGCCTTTTGCGACGACGATGACGTGTGGGTGCCGAACAAGCTGCGGGACCAGGTGACGGCCCTGCGCCATCACGCGGAGGCCGAGATGGTGACCTGCGCGATCGAGGTGCGGTACGCGGACCGGCGCAGCATCCGCCTGGCCGGGCGCGACCTGGTGACCGTCGACGACCTGGCGCGGTCGCGGATGGCCATGCTGCACTCCTCCGGCTTCCTGTTCCGGCGCGCGGCGCTCGTGGATCCCACCGGGCTGGGCCTGGTCGCAGAGGACGCGCCGGGCAGCCAGAACGAAGACTGGGACCTGCTGCTGCGGGCGGCACGACGGCACCCGATCCTGCACGTCGACGAGCCGCTCGTCCGGGTGCTGTGGGGCCGGAGTTCGTTCTACGCCTACGAGTACGCCACCAAGATCTCGTCGCTGCGCTGGATGATGGCCCGGCACCCCGAGATCAAAGGCTGCCCACCGGGCGCCGCCCGGGTCTACGGCCAGCTCGCGTGCTGGTCGGCGGCGGCGGGAAACCGCACCGACGCCTGGAAGTGGACCCGGGAAACCGTACGCGCCAACTGGCGGGAGCCGCGCGCCGCGATCGCTTTGGCGGCCCTTACCGGTGCCGTCCGCATCGAACGGGTCCTGAGCGCCCTCCACAAACACGGCCACGGCATCTGACTCCCCCTTTTTCTTCCCGACTGGATCAGGGTTCTGGGTCGAATCTTGGTCCAAGATTTGTACCCCCAAACCGCGAGATAGGGAATTCACACCAGAGAAATACAATGACACAAAAATAAAA
>NZ_JBFBAZ010000241.1:0-7073 GCF_040682475.1 Hamadaea sp. NPDC051192 | reverse complement strand
AGGGTTCTGGGTCGAATCTTGGGTCAAGATTCGACCCAGAACCCTGATCCAGCGCGAAAGCGGGGAAGCGGGAAGCGCGAAAGAGGGAAGCGCGCTACAGGGCGGCGAGGGCTTTGAGCCAGGCGTCCGGGTCCCGGGCGTCGCCGGGTTCGTTCATTTCGGCGTACCGGATGATGCCGTCGATGTCGACGACGAAGGTGCCGCGGTTGGCGTACCCCTTGTCGGGGTTGAACACGCCGTATGCCTGGGCCACCGCACCGTGTGGCCAGAAGTCCGCGAGCAGCGGGAATTCGTAGCCCTGGTCGATGGCCCAGGTCTTGTGGGCGTACGCCGAGTCGACGCTGACGGTCAGCACCTCGGCGAGGTCGGCGTAGTCGCCGTGGCGGTCCCGGAGGTGGCCCAGTTCGCCTTGGCAGGTGCCGCTGAAGGCGAGCGGGTAGAAGACCAGCAGGACGTTGCGGCGTCCCCGGAAGGCGGAAAGCCGAACTTCCTGATTATTCTGGTCTTTCAGGATGAAATCGGGCGCGACTGAGCCCACGTCCAGCGGACCCGCCATGGCAACTCCTCACAAGGCAGGGATTCCCCAAGCAGAAAGACCTAACGCTTCGAGCGCGCCGCCTTCGGCGCGACGAGACGGGCGGCGGCCCAGTCCTTGCCCGCGCTCAGCGTGGTGGTCTGGGCGAGACCCGCAGTCGGTGCGGATTCGCTGATGTCACTGGGTTCGACGTGACCGTCTCGGCCGGCCTTGGGGGTCAGCAACCAGACCACCCCGTTGTCGGCCAGCGGAGTAAGGGCGTCGACCAGCAGATCGACCAGATCCCCGTCGCCGTCGCGGTACCAGAGCAGTACCGCGTCGACCACCTCGTCGGTGTCCTCGTCGACCAGCTCCCCGCAGCGGTCAATCAGCGCGTCACGGAGATCGTGGTCGACGTCCTCGTCGTATCCCATCTCCATGACCACCATGTCCGGTTCGACACCGAACCGGTCCGCCAGGCTGCGTACGCCATCGGCGGCCTGACCAGCGGTCGCGCTCACGTTAGAGTGCCTCCCTTTCGGCTTCGCCTCGTCCATCCGGACGGGCCGACCGGCGCACACCGGTCAACGGGTAGTTCACACAGTTCTAGCTCGTCGCGCAAGTGGCGCACCGATCGGGGCGCGGACAAACTCAGACAGCGAGCAAACTACGCGCGGCCGCCATGATCATGTCTTCGTTCACCAGCACCGTTTTGGCGGCCGGGCCGAGCGGGATGTACGTGTCGGCGGCGGCGACCCGGCGGACGGCTCCGACGTAGCCGGCGTCGACCAGCGCCGCGAGGACGCCTTCGGCTACTCCTCCGGATCGGCGGGTCTCGTCGACGATCAGGACGCGCCCCGTCGCCGCCGCTTCGCGTACCACATCTGCCTCGGGCAGCGGGGACAGCCAGCGCAGGTCGACCACTCGCGTGCCCACCCCCTGTTCCGCGAGCTGGGCCGCGACCCGCAGCGACATGCGCAGGCCGTTGCCGAAGGTGATGATCGTGAGCGTGTCGGCGTCGCCGACCCCGTAGGTGCGGGCGCGCCCGATCGGCACGTGCGTGGCGCCCCAGCGGTTGGGCGGCGGGTATTCCGCGAGCCATTGGCCGTCGCCGGATTCGTAGAGGTCACGCGTGTGGTAGAGGGCGATGGGCTCGATGAAGGCGCTGACCGTGCCGTCCGCCTGTCCGGCGGCGAGGCAGGTCCGCAGCATCGCGGCGGCGTCGTCGGCGCGGGCCGGGCAGGCGACGACCAGGCCGGGGATGTCGCGCAGCACGGCCAGGGAGTTGTCGTTGTGGAAGTGGCCGCCGAAGCCCTCCTGGTACGCCAGCCCGGCGATCCGCACGACCATCGGGTTCCGGTAGCGGCCGGTCGAGAAGAACGTCATGCTGGCCGCCTCGCCGCGCAGCTGGTCCTCCGCGTTGTGCAGGTACGCCAGGTACTGGATCTCCGGGACGGGCAGCAGCCCGCCGAGCCCCGCGCCGTTGGCCAGGCCGAGGATGGTCGTCTCGTCGAGCATCGTGTCGAAAACCCGACTCGGCCCGAACTTCTCCCGGAGTCCCTTGGTCACCCCGTAGACGCCGCCCTTGGCCGCCACGTCCTCGCCGAACAGCACCACGGCCGGGTTGGTGACCAGGGCGTCGGCCAGCGTCGCGTTGATCGCCTGGGCCAGCGTCACCGGGCCGTTCGGCGCGGGGCCGCGTTTGACCGCCAGCGGCCCCGCCGCGCGCTCCCCCGCCTCGGACACCACCCGGGCCACCCGCAGCGGCCGTTTCGGCGCCAGCGGCGCGATCACCTCGGCCGCGCTGGCCAGCTTCGGCTCGACCATGACCTCCTCGGCCGTCTTGCGTACCTGCCAGCCGATCTCGTCGTAGCGGGCCAGCAGCTCGTCGGGCGTGGCCAGGCCCGAGGCCACCAGCCGGGCCGCGGTCAGCAGCAGCGGATCGCGCTCGGCGTCGGCCTCGATCTCCCGCGACGTCCGGTAGCCCAGCTCGGCGTCCGCGCCCGCGTGCCCCATGAGGCGTACGGTGCGCAGGTGCAGCACCGCCGGTCGCCGGTGGCGGCGCACCCAGTCGGCCGCCTCGCGCGCCGCCTCGTAGGCCTCGGGCAGCTCGGTGCCGTCCGCCTGCGAGTACCGCAGGCCCGGCTTGGACCGCAGGCTCGCCTCGATCCAGCCCGCGGGCGACTTCACGCTGATCCCGATCCCGTTGTCCTCGCAGACGAACAACACGGGCAGCTTCAGGCCACTGTGGTCGCACCAGCCGGCCGCGTTGAACGCGGCCTGCGCCGACGCGTGGTTCACCGACGCGTCGCCGAACGAACACACCACCACCGCGTCGGCCGGCCAGGTGCCGAGGGTTCCGGCCACGTGCGCTTCCAGCTCCGACGATCCGACTGGTACGCGAGCCGCAGCGCCCTTCTTCCGCTGCGCGGTGGCCGCAGCGCGGGCGCGCTCGATGGCGTACCCGATGCCGACCGCCCGGGGCAGGTGCGACGCGATCGTGGACGTCGTCGGGACGACGTTGAGGGCGCGGTTGCCGAACACCTTGTGCCGGCCGCCCGAGATGGGCTCCTGCGCCGACGCGACGATGCCCCGCAGCACGTCCCGGACGGGGTCGACGCCGGAGTCCGCCGGCTGCCCCGCGCGTACGCAGTAGAACGCGCCCGAGCGGTAGTGGAGCAGGGCCGGGTCGCTGTAGCGCAGCGCCTCGGCGACGGCGGCGTTGCCTTCGTGGCCGGAGGACCCGATCGTGTAGTACCCCTCGCCGAATCCGCGCAGCCAGCGTGCCGCCAGGTCCAGGTGGCGGCTGGTCATCTGCGCGTCGAACAGCCGCAGCGCCCGGTCCGGGGACAGCTCACCCCACCCGGCCGTGGGCTCGGCCGGAACGGGCAGGCCCGCGACCGTCTTCCGGAACCGCTCGTCGAGATCTTGCGGAGTCGTCACGTTGGCCAGCATCGCGCACGGATGCGACATCAGCCAGCCACCGACCGGTCCGGGCATAGGATCGGCGGGTGCGGAGTATCGAGCAGACCGGCCAGTCACCCATTACTCGAGCCGATGTCGGCTTCCGGTCGGCCCGTGGACCGCTCCTCATCTCCCTGATGCTGTCCATCGGTCTGGTGGCGATCGACTCGACCGTCATCGCGACGGCCGTCCCCTCGGTCGTCGCGAGTCTCGGCGGGTTCCACCAGTTCCCGTGGCTGTTCTCCGTCTACCTGCTCGCGCAGGCCGTCACCGTGCCCATCTACGGCAAGCTCGCCGACCTGTTCGGCCGCAAGCCCATGATGCTGCTGGGCATCGGGTTCTTCCTGGTCGGCTCCATCCTGTGCGGCTTCGCCTGGTCCATGGTCGCCTTGATCATCTTCCGGGCGGTACAGGGCCTGGGCGCCGGCGCCATCCAGCCGATGAGCATGACGATCGTCGGCGACGTCTACACGACCGCCGAACGAGGCAAGGTCCAGGGCTACCTCGCCAGCGTGTGGGCCATCTCGTCGGTGGTCGGCCCGACCCTCGGCGGCGTCTTCTCCCAGTTCGTCGACTGGCGGTGGATCTTCTTCATCAACATCCCGCTGTGCCTGCTCGCCGGCGTCATGCTCCTGCGCCACCTCCACGAGGACGTGGTACGCCGGAAGCCGGTCCTGGACTATCGGGGGGCGGTCCTGCTCACCACCGGCGTGACGCTGCTGATCCTGGGGCTGCTCGAAGGCGGGGAGGCGTGGCCCTGGGTGTCGCCGGCCGGGATCGGCGTACCGGCGGCCGGGCTGGCGCTGCTCGTCGTCTTCGTGTTCGTGGAACGCCGGGCCGCCGAACCGGTGGTGCCGCTGTGGGTGTTCCGCCGGCGGATCCTGCTCACCAGCAGCCTGGTCTCGGCCGGCGTCGGCATCGTCCTCATCGGATTGACGTCGTACGTGCCCACCTACGTGCAGGGCGTACTCGGGACCGGTCCGCTCGTCGCGGGCTTCGCGCTGGCCACGTTCACCCTCGGCTGGCCGCTCGCCGCGTCGCAGTCCGGGCGGGCGTACATGCGGTTCGGGTTCCGCACCACGGCGATCATCGGAAGCTCGGTGGCGATCGCCGGCTGCCTGCTGACCACCTTCCTGGGGACGCACACCCCGGTGTGGGTGGTCGGAGCGGTGTGCTTCGTCGTCGGCCTCGGCATGGGCTGGACGGCCGCCCCGACGCTCATCGCGGCGCAGACGACTGTCGGCTGGTCGGAGCGCGGGGTGGTCACCGCGGGCAACATGTTCTCCCGGTCGGTCGGCAGCGCGGTCGGGGTCGCGTTGTTCGGCGCCATCGCCAACTTCGTGCTGCCGGACCTCGCCGCAGCGTCCAGCCGCGTCTTCCTCTCCGTCGCGGTGGTCGCGATCCTCATGGGCGCGGCGGTCGTGGCGATGCCGCGTACGCCCGTCGCCGCTCAGCAGTAGCCCGCCGAGCGCCGCGACGCGCGGATTGCCGGTATTCTCGCTGTTTGTCGGATTTAGCGCCAGAATGGTGACCGTGAAGCGCTGGAGCCTGCTCGCCTGCACCGTCCTGCTCGTCGGCCTCAGCACCCCGGCGTACGCCGTCCCGGCGCCTGGCACACCGGCGGCCGCCGCTCCGGCGGACGCGGTGCTGGTCGGGGCGGGCGACATCGCCGCCTGCGGCAGCGGCTCGGCGCGTACGGCGAAGCTGCTGGACGGCATCCCGGGAACGGTGTTCACCCTCGGCGACAACGTCTACCCGGACGGCAGCGCGCGCAACTTCGACCGCTGCTACGACCCGACCTGGGGCCGCCACCGCGACCGGACCCGGCCGACGGTCGGCAACCACGACTACCGCACCGACGGGGCCGCGCCGTACTTCGCGTACTTCGGCGAGCGCGCGGGCGATCCCGAGCTGGGCTACTACTCCTACGACCTCGGCGGCTGGCACGTCGTGGTGGTCAACTCCAACTGCGACCAGGTGGACTGCGACCGGCAGCTGCGCTGGCTGGAGGCCGACCTGACGGCGTCGAAGACGAGGTGCACCGTCTCGATGTGGCACCATCCGCTGTTCACCTCGGGCCTCGATCACCGCCCGGCGAAGTGGATGAGCCCGTTCTTCGAGGTCCTGTACGCCCACGGCGTCGAGCTGAACCTGAGCGGCCACAACCACAACTACGAGCGGTTCAAGCCGCTCGACGGGACGGGCGAGGTGGACCTCGAGCGGGGTGTGCTGCCGATCGTGGTGGGCACCGGCGGCGCCTCGCACTACGGCTTCGACCGCGTACGCCCCCACTCGGTGGTGCGCGACGACGACACCTACGGCGTGCTGAAACTGACCCTGCGCCCGGACTCGTACGCCTACCAGTTCGTGCCGGTGCCCGGGAAGTCGTTCACCGACTCCGGCTCCGGAACCTGCCACTGAGGGTGTGCCCGGGCGGCTACAGTGCACGGGATGAGCGCCGTCGAGATCGCCGCCCCGATCACCGCCGTCACCGTCTTCCCCGACCGGGCCCGGGTCACCCGGTCCGGTTCGGCCACCCTGAGTTCCGGCGAACAGCAGGTGGCGATCGGGCCGCTCCCGCTCGGACTCCAGCGTGACTCCATCCGGGTCACCGGACGCGGCCCGGCGACGGTGCTCGGCGTCGACCTCGTCACCCGGCGGGCCGCCGAACCCAGTGACGACGTCGTGACCGCGTTGGAGGCCGAACTCCGCGAGATCGACGCGCAGACCGCCGCGCTCGCCGATGCCGACCAGGTCGCCACCGCGCGCGTCGCCTTCCTGGAACGGCTGGCGATGCGTACGGCGAGTGCGCTGTCCACGGCCGAGATGGAGCGCGTCGGAACCTTCGCGGACGGGCTGGACGCGCAGCACACGGAGGTGCTGAAGGCACGCCGTGAGCGCGAACGACTGCGCGACGATCTGCTCAAGCGCCGGGCGGCCACCGAACGCCGGCTGGCCGACCTCCGGGGCCGCCGGCAGCCCGACCGTCTGCTCGCGATCGTCACGCTGGCCGCGACCGAAGCCGGCGAGGCGGACCTCGACCTCAGCTACGTCGTCACCGGCGCGAGCTGGACCAGCACCTTCGACCTGCGGCTGACCGGGGAACGGCTCGACCTGAGCTGGTTCGCCCTCGTCACCCAGCAGACCGGCGAGGACTGGCCGGAGTGCGACCTGCGGCTGTCGACGGCCCGGCCGGCGGGCGCGCTGTCGGTGCCCGAGCTGGACCCGTGGTACGTCGACGTCCTCCGGCCGCTGCCGCCCGCGCCGAGCGGCTACGCCCTGGCCGCCGAGGTCAGCGACATGGCAGTGGGCGCTGCGATGCCCCGCTCGCCGGGCGCCGTTCCGGCACCGCAGGCGATGGCCAAGCGGGCGGCCCCGGCCCAGATGCGAGACTCGTTCGCCACCGTCGAACAGGGGCCGGTCGCGGCGACCTACCGTCCACAACGGCCGATCGCCGTGCCCGCCGACGGGACCGGGCACCGCACCGTCATCGGCACCTTCGAGATGCAGGCGCGGCTCGACTACGTGACCGCGCCGGTCACCGCCGAGGACGCCGTGCTGCGCGCCACCAGCTGAGGCCCGGCAGCGCGGCGAC
>NZ_JBFBAZ010000240.1:0-7297 GCF_040682475.1 Hamadaea sp. NPDC051192 | reverse complement strand
CGACCCTGGTCTCCGACCTCACCGCCACACGATGATCAACAAGTACGGCGGTGAGGCGAACACACCTCACAGCCAATTACGCATCAGGTCGTAAGGTGTCGGCGATCCGGTAACGCAGTCCATGCCGGGACAGCGGCCGGTGTGGCGGACCGGCTACGCTTCGGTCCGCCATGGACACGCTTTCCCGTAATGCCCGCACGACAAGAGTGGTGATCACCGCCGTCGTCTGCGCTCTGCTGCTGGGCGGAACCTTATGGGGTTCCGACGACGACTTCCCGTTCGGTCCCTTCCGGATGTACGCCGGGGTCAACCCGCCGAACGAGCCCGCACCCGATCCCCGGATCGAAGGCGTCACCGCCGACGGGACCGTGATCCTCCTCAACGAGAAGCGCACCGGGCTGCGCCGCGCCGAGGTGGAGGCGTCGCAGGACGCGTACGCCGCCGATCCGTCCCTGCTCCGGCAGGTGCTGGAGGCGTACGAGAAGCGCAATCCGCAGGCCGCGCCGCTGGTCGAGGTCCGCTACGTGAACCGGATGCACGAGATCCACTCCGGGCGGCCCACTGGCAAGTGGACCGACGACGTGCTGGCCGATTGGCGGGTCGCCCGATGAACTGGCTGTTCGCCCCGGTCCCCAAGGCCCGCGTCGCGCTCTTCCGCACGATCGTCTACCTGTTCGCCGCCGCCGACCTGGTGATCTTCACCCCGTGGGTACGCGGCCACGCCCACGCCAGCGCCGAGTCGTACCAGCCGTTGCTGGTCGCCCGGCTGCTGCACCTGCCGCGGCCGACCGCCCTGATCGTGTGGATCATCTTCTGGACGCTGCTGGTGACGGCGTTGGCCGCCGCGACCGGCCGCTATCCGCGGCTGCTGGGCTGGACCGTGTTCGGGCTCTACTTCGCCTGGATGCTGGTGGCGATGAGCTACGGGAAGGTCGACCACGACCGGTACGCGTACCTCGTGGCCCTCGCGGTGCTGCCCACGTGTGGTCCCGCGCGCTTCGGCGACCGTACGCCATCCGAGCGCGCCGGGTGGGCCTTCCGCATGGTGCAGCTGGGCGTGGTGGCGACCTACTTCCTCGCCTCCTGGGCGAAGCTGCGATACGGCGGTCCGGAGTGGATGACCGGGTCGGTGCTGGCCCGCGCGATCCTGCGCCGGGGAACCGGCCTGGCCGACCTGATCGCACCGATCCCAGGCCTGCTCATCGGGGCGCAGATCGGCATCATGATGTTCGAGCTGTTGAGCCCGCTCGTCTTCGTGGTGCCCGAGAAGTGGCGGCTGCGGGTCGTCGGCTTCTTCTACTCGTTCCACGTCGTGACGATCGCCACGATCACGATCTCGTTCGCCCCGCACCTGGTGGCGATGCTGAGCTTCCTGCCACTGGAGCGCGCCTACGACTGGCTCCGCCGCAAGGTCCGGCGGGACAAGCCCGCGGAGCCGGTCGCGGAACCCGCCCTGACCGGCTGATCCCGGACCCTCCGTCGCCGCTCCGCTCCCGCCGCTCCCGCCGCTCGGCGCCGCTCCCGCCGCTCGGCGCCGCGCCTCGCTGCCTCGCTGCGTCGCGTTGATCATGGAGTTTCCGGTGACGACACACCGTCGAGACCACAGTTAACTCCATGATCAACGCGCACAGGGCGGGGGTGGGGGGCGAGCGGAGCGAGCGAACGGGGGCGGGGGGCGAGCGGAGCGGGCGGGTTAGCGGGTGGCGTGTTCCTTGCGGGCGGCGTCGGCCAGGTGTGACGGCATCGGCTCGAACCGGGCGAACGACCGGCGGAAGCTACCCGCGCCGGAGGTCATCGCCCGCAGCTCGATGGCGTACCGGACGAGTTCGGTCGCGGGGACTTCGGCGTGGACGACCGTCTTCCCGTCGTGCTCGGGGTCGGCGTCGCTGCCCAGGACCCGGCCGCGGCGGCCGGACAGGTCGCTCATGACCGCCCCCACGTACGTGTCGGGCACCCGGATCTCGACGTCGTCGACCGGTTCCAGCAGCGAGATCTGGGCCTTCTCGGCGGCGTCCTTCAACGCGAGCGACCCGGCGGTCTGGAAGGCGGCGTCGGAGGAGTCGACGCTGTGCGCCTTGCCGTCGACCAGGGTCACCCGGACGTCGATGACCGGATATCCGGCGACGAGTCCCTTCTCGACCTGGGCGCGTACGCCCTTCTCCACGCTCGGGATGTAGTTGTGCGGCACGGCGCCGCCGACGACTCGTTCGGCGAACTCGATGCCGGTTCCTCGCGGCAGCGGCTCGACGACGATGTCGCAGACCGCGTACTGTCCGTGCCCGCCGGACTGCTTCACGTGCCGGCCGTGGCCCTGGGACTCCGAGATGAACGCCTCCCGCAGGGCGACCCGGACCGGTTCGGTGGTCAGCTCGACGCCGCCCGCCTTCAGGCGTTCGAGGACGACGTCGGCGTGCGCCTCGCCCATGCACCACAGGACGAGCTGATGAGTCTCCGGGTTGCGCTCCAGGCGCAGCGTCGGGTCCCCGGCGGCCAGTCGCCCGAGGTTCTTGGCCAGCGCGTCCTCGTCGGAGCGGGTCTTCGGCACGACCGCGACGGGCAGCAGCGGCTCCGGCATCTCCCACGCCTCCACCAGCAGCGGGTGGTCCTTGGCGGAGATGGTGTCCCCGGTCTCGGCCGAGGTCGACTTGGTGATCGCGCAGATGTCGCCGGCGACGGCGTACGGCACCTCGCGGAGGGTGGCGCCGAGCGGCGAGTAGATGTGCGCGATGCGCTCGTCGGTGTCGTGGTCGGCGTGGCCGCGCTCGGCCAGCCCGTGGCCGGAGACGTGCACGGCGGTCTCCGGGCGCAGCGTGCCGGAGAAGACCCGCACCAGCGACACCCGCCCCACGTACGCGTCGATCGTCGTCTTGACCACCTCGGCCACCAGCGGACCGGCCGGGTCGCAGGTCAGCGGAGCCTGGGGCGAGCCGTCGACGGCGGTGACCGCGGGCAGCGGGTGCTCCAGCGGCGTCGGGAACGCGCTGGTCAGCAGCTCCAGCAGGGCGTCCAGGCCCACGCCGGTGGGGGAGTTGACCGGCACGACGGGGTAGAAGTGGCCGCGCGCGACCGCCTTCTCCAGGTCGTCGACCAGGGTCTGGATCTCGATCTCCCCGCCGCCGAGGTAGCGGTCCATGAGGGTCTCGTCCTCGCTCTCGGCGATGATCCCCTCGATCAGCTCGTTGCGCGCCTCCTCGATGGCCGGCAGGTGCTCGGGATCGGGGTCGCGGACGGCCGGCGGGAAGCCCTCGGTGTAGTCGAACACGCGCTGCGTGAGCAGCCCGATCAGGCCGACCACGCTCTCGCCGTCGTCGCCGTGCATGGGCAGGTACAGGGGCATGACGCCCTCACCGAAGACGCGATCGCACAGCGCGACCACCTCGTCGAAGTCGGAGCGGGGGTGATCCAGCCGGGTCACGGCGACCGCACGCGGCATGCCGACGGCGGCGCACTCCTCCCACAGCGCGACGGTCGCGGCGTCCATGCCGTCGACGGCGCTCACCACGAAGAGGGCGGCGTCGGCCGCGCGCAGGCCCGCGCGCAGCTCGCCCACGAAGTCGGCGTACCCGGGAGTGTCGAGGAGGTTGATCTTCACGCCGTTGTAGAGCATCGGCGCGCAGCCGAGCGCGACGGAGCGCTGCTGGCGTACGGCGGCGGGGTCGTTGTCGGTCACCGTGGTGCCGTCGGTGACGGAGCCTTCCCGGGAGATCGTGCCGGTCCCGGCGAGCAGCGCCTCGACCAGCGTCGTCTTGCCCGAGCCGGAATGTCCGACGAGCACCACGTTGCGTACGTTGTCGGGCGAATCCACCGCCGGCACGGCGCCGGCGACCCCCTTCTCCCCGCCTTTGGCGGGCGCAGCCTTCTGGGCCATCGCTACCTCCTCTAATCATTGGAGTCAAGCCGTAGTTCGGCTGTGGTTCACGTCACATACCTGAATCCCACACCCCTGGCGGCGACTTAACAACCCCGACACACAGATCCGCCAGTGCCTCCGATTATCTTTAGACCGCTATGGCGAAGATCCTCAGTGTCACCGTCAAGAGCGCCACCGTGCGACTCTTCGATCCACTTACTCGCGCTTTGTTGCGCGTCGGCGTGACGGCCAACGTCGTCACGGTCATCGGCACGCTCGGCGTCGGTGTGGGCGCCATCGGCTTCGCGACCCGGGGTCACCTGGTCGCGGCGGTCGTGATCGTCACGCTCAGCGCGCTGACCGACGTGATCGACGGCGCGATGGCGCGAGCCCAGCGCAAGACCGGCAAGTTCGGGGCGCTCCTCGACTCCACGATGGATCGAGTCGCCGACGGGATGGTCTTCGCCTCGCTGGCGTACCTCTACCGCGACGAGACTCCGACGCTGGTCGCGGTGCTCATCTGCCTGGTCGCCGGACAGGTCGTCTCCTACGTCAAGGCCCGCGCGGAAGGCCTCGGCCTCGACGCCAACGTCGGCCTGGTCGAGCGGGCCGAGCGGCTGATCAGCATCGGCGTGGGCGGGCTACTCACCGCGGCCGGCGTCGGCTGGGGCCTGCCCGCCGCGCTCTGGCTGCTCGCGGCCGGCTCGATCTTCACCATCGGCCAGCGGATGGTCCAGGCCGCCCGCTCCGACCGGCGTCAGGTCGCCGAGCAGCAGGCAGCCGGGCAGCAGGAGGCCGCGTGAACCGGGACAAGCTCGTCGAGTTGGGCTTCGCGGCCGGCTGGCGGGTCGTGCGGGCCTTGCCCAAGCCGGTCGCCACCGCGGTCTTCCGGGCCGGCGCCGATCGCGCGGCCCGTCGTCAAGGTCCAGGGGTACGCCGTCTCGAAGGCAATCTCGAGCAGGTCCTCGGCGGGCCGGTGCCCCCGGAGCTGCTCCGCGACGCCGTACGCTCCTATGCCCGCTACTGGATGGAGGCGTTCCGGCTGCCGTCGCTGTCCCGCCAGCAGCTGCGCGACGGGTTCGCCCTGGAGAACTGGGAGATGCTGCGGGAGGCCCGCGAGCGGGGGACCGGGGCGGTCGTCGCCCTGCCGCACGCCGGAAACTGGGACGCCGCCGGAGCCTGGGTCACCGCGATGGGCATGCCCCTGACGACGGTCGCCGAGCGGTTGCAGCTCGAGGCCGTCTATCAGCGCTTCCTGGCGTACCGGGAGCGGCTGGGGATGCGGATCATCCCGAATCAGGGCGGCTCGGCGTCGCCGACCGATCTGCTGATCGAGGCATTGAAGGACAACCACATCGTGCCGCTGCTGGCCGACCGGGACCTGTCGCGGCGCGGCATCGACGTCCGCTTCTTCGGGGGCAAGGCCCGGATGCCGGCCGGTCCGGCGCTGCTGGCGCTGCGTACCGGTGCTCCGCTGTTCGTCGCGAGCCTCTGGTACGAGCCCGAGCGCCCGGTCGGACGGCTCGTCGGCCCCCTCGAACCGCCGACGGAGGGTACTTTGACCGAGCGGGTGCGAGCGCTGACTCAGACGGTCGCCGACGAACTGGCCAAGGGGATCGCCCAGCACCCCGCCGACTGGCACATGCTGCAGAAGCTCTGGCTGGCCGAATAACCGCGGGCGCGGAAGAAGGGGAGGGGCATGCGGATCGGGATCGTCTGCCCGTACTCGCTGGATGTGCCCGGTGGCGTGCAGTTCCACATCCGCGACCTGGCCGAGACGCTGCTCGGCCTCGGGCACGAGGTGAGCGTGCTCGCGCCGGCCGACGAGGACGCCGAGCTGCCGCCGTACGTGGTGGCCGCCGGACGGGCCGTCGCCGTGCCCTACAACGGCTCGGTGGCGCGGCTGGCGTTCGGGCCGATCTCGTTGGCCCGCGTACGCAAATGGCTGGCCAACGGACGGTTCGACGTGCTCCACGTGCACGAGCCGATCACGCCGAGCCTGTCGATGCTGGCGGTGCTCGCCGCGGACGGGCCGGTCGTGGCGACCTTCCACACCGCGATGACGCGGTCGAAGATGATGGCCGCCGCCCAGGTCGCCCTGCAGGTGGTGCTGGAGCGGATCACCGGCCGGATCGTGGTCAGCGACCTCGCCCGCCGGGTGCAGGTCGAACACCTCGGCGGCGGTGGTGTGGAGATCCCGAACGGGGTGGCGGTCGCCAAGTTCGCCACCGCCGACCCGCTGCCCGGCTGGCCCGGCGAGGGCGGCGCGATCGGCTTCCTCGGCCGGTTCACCGAGCCCCGCAAGGGCTTCGGGCTGCTGTCCGAGGCGTTCGCCCGGATCGCCCCTGGTCGCCCGGGGCTGCGGCTCCTGCTGGCCGGTCCGAGCGACCTCGACGAGATCGAGCTGCCCGGAATCGTCCGGGAACGGCTCACCTTCCTGGGCAAGGTGTCCGAGCCGGACAAGGCCCGGATGCTGCGCAGCGTGGACCTCTACGTCGCGCCGAACACGGGCGGCGAGTCCTTCGGCATGATCCTCACCGAGGCGATGGCGGCCGGGGCTCCCGTGATCGCCAGTGACCTCGACGCCTTTCGCCGGGTGCTCGACGGTGGCCGGGCCGGGGCGTTGTTCGCTAACGGTGACGTAGGCGCCCTTGCGCGTACAATATCGGAGCTTTTGGACGATCCGGAAGGCCGCGCCGACCTGTCGGCCCGAGCCACCGCGGTGGTGGGGGAGTTCGACTGGCCGGTGGTCGCGCGGCGCGTGCTGGAGGTGTACCAGACCGCGATCGACGCGAGCCCGGGCAAGGTCGTGCCCGGCGCGGACGAGTCGTTGGCCGCCGGGTGATCCTGCGGGGGTGAGCGACCACTACCATGCTCGACGTGGCGTGGGTGGTGGGAGTCGTGGCGGTGGTCGTCCTGGTGGGCACCTACGTCACCTGGCTCGCGGCGCGGCTCGACCGGCTGCACCTGCGCGCGGGCTCGGCGCGGCGGGCGCTGGACGCCCAACTGGTACGCCGCGCGGCGGCCGCGGCGGTGCTCGCCGAGCAGGCCGACACGCCGCAGGACGAGCTGTACCTGGCCGCGCGCGCCGCCCTGGACGCCCCGAACGGCGAGCGGGAAGCCGCTGAGAACGACCTGACCCGGCGACTCCGCGAACTCGACGTGGCCGCCGCCAAAGCCGACCCGGCCCTGGTCGAGGCGGTCGACGCGGCGGGACGGCGGCTGGCCCTGGCGCGGCAGGTGCACACCGACTCAGTACGCGACGCGCTGTCGCTGCGCGAACACCGCATGGCGCGGATGCTGGGGCTGGCCCGGCGCCACGAGCGCCCGTCATACTTCGACATCGACGTCTAACCCCCCCCCCCCCCCCCCCCCCCCCCCCCCCCCCCCCGCCCCCCCCCCCCCCCCCCCCCCCCCCCCCCCCCCCCCCCCCCCCCCCCCCCCCCC
>NZ_JBFBAZ010000239.1:0-7361 GCF_040682475.1 Hamadaea sp. NPDC051192 | reverse complement strand
GGGAGGGGGAGGGTCAGTGGGGGGCGAGGCGGGTTAGGCCGGCGATGCCGGCGACGTACTCCGACGGCGAGGGGCCGCCGGTGAGGACGCGCTGGAGGGCGTACCCCTGGGCCAGGGACAGCAGCACGCCGGAGAGTTCGTCGGCGGTGACCCCCTCGGGAAGGGCCAGTTCGGACGCGTACTCCCGGAACTCCGCCCGCAGCCGCGCGTACAAGCCGGTCACCAGGGGCTTGAGCGTGGGGTTGGTGAGCGACTCCGACCAGACCTGGAGCGCGACCCGGAACATGCCGTCGGGGCCGAGGGCCGGTTCCATGACGGTGAGCGCCGCGGAGAGGGTGTCTTCGACGGGGAGCCGGGGCCGCGCGCTGGTGACCTGGTGCAGTCGTCCGGTGATCTCGTCGACGACCTGGCCGACGATGGCCGCGATCAGTTCTTCCTTGCTCTTGAAGTACCGGTAGACCGCGCCGACCGACAGTCCCGCTTCCTTGATCACGTCCTGCATGGTCGTGGCGTGGAAGCCGTTGCGCGTGAAACAGGCCCGCGCCGCGTCGATGATCTGCTGGCGGCGGGCGGCGAGGTGCTGGTCGGAGACGCGCGGCATGGGTCACATCGTAAAACGAACGTTCGTTCTTGACACTGGCGTGGGCCCGGAAGCATGCTGTGGGCAATAGAGAACGAGCATTCGTTTTATTGGAGGAGCCATGAAACGAGCCGCACTCCTCGCGGCCGTCGTCATCGTGGCGCAGGCCCTGCTCATCCCGCTCTTCGTCGGTCCCGCCGCCAACATGGCCCCGCGGGACCTGCCGATCGCCGTCGCCGGGCCAGGCCCCGCGACGAGCGCGATCACCGCGAAGTTGCAGGCGGAGGAGGGTGCGTTCACGATCACGCAGGCGGCCGACGCCACCGCCGCCGACCAGCTCATCCGCGACCGCGAGGTCTACGGCGCGTTCGTGGTGACGGCGTCCGGCGTCGAGGTCCACACCGCGCCCGCCGCGAGCCCCGTGGTCGCCACGTTGCTCAGCGCGGCCGCCGCCGAGAACAACGCCAAGGTGGTCGCGGTGGTCCCGCTCCCGGCCGACGATCCGCGCGGTGCCGGCTTCACGGCCGGCTTCCTGCCCCTGCTGCTCACCGGCATGCTCGCGGGCATCCTGCTGGTCGTCCTGGTCCCGCTGAAGTGGGCCCGCCTGCTCGGTTCCCTCGGGTACGCCGTAGGCAGCGGCCTGATCGGGTCGGTCGTGTTGCGCGAGTGGCTCGGGGTGATCACGGGGAACTACTGGGCCGACGCGGCCGCGGTCGGACTCGTGGGGCTGGCCGCCTCAGCCCTGGTGGCCGGGCTCGGCAGCGTCTTCGGACCACCCGGCATCGGGCTCGGCGCGCTGACGGTGTTCCTGGTCGGCAACCCGTTGTCCGGGGTCGCCGGGGCACCGGAACTCCTGCCGCAGCCCTGGGGTGACGTGGGGCAGCATCTGCCGGCCGGAGCCGGGGCGACGTTGCTGCGCAGTGTCGCGTTCTTCGACGGCGCCGGCAGCGCGTACTCGATGTGGGTATTGATCGCTTATGTCGTCGGCGGTCTGGCGCTGATCGCGGTGAGCAGGTCCACGCGGCCGGCCGTGCAGCCGGTGGCGGAACCGGTCCGCGAGCCCGTCACCGCCTGAACATGCGAGAGGGAGGCACCGAACCGGTGCCTCCCTCTCGTCATACGTGGATCAGAGCTGCGAGATGACGTAGTCGATGCTCGCCGTGAGCGCCTCGACGTCGGCCGGCTCGACGGCCGGGTAGAGCGCGATGCGCAGCTGGTTGCGGCCGAGCTTCCGGTACGGCTCGGTGTCGACGACGCCGTTGGCCCGCAGGGTCTTGGCGATCGCCGTCGCGTCGACGCCCTCGGCGAAGTCGATCGTCGCGACCACATTGGACCGCAGTCCCGGGTCGGTGACGAACGGCGTCGCGACCGGCGACTTCTCGGCCCAGTTGTAGACGATCGCGGCGCTCTCGGCGGTCCGCGCCGCCGCCCAGGCCAGGCCGCCCTGCTTGTTCATCCACTCGGTCTGCTCGGCCGCGAGGAAGACCGTCGCGACGGCGGGCGTGTTGAGCGTCTGCTCCAGGCGCGAGTTGTCGATCGCCGTGACCAGGTCGAGGAAGGCCGGGATGTAGCGGCCCGTCGCCTTGATCTCGTTCGCCCGCTCGATCGCGGCCGGCGAGAGCAGCGCGATCCACAGCCCGCCGTCGGAGGCGAAGCACTTCTGCGGGGCGAAGTAGTAGACGTCGCTCTGGGTCAGATCGACGGCCAGGCCACCGGCGGCCGAGGTGGCGTCGTGCAGCAGCAGCGCACCCTCGTCGGCCCCGGCCACGCGGGTCACCGGCACGGCCACACCCGTGGACGTCTCGTTCTGCGCCACGCCGTACGCGTCGACGCCGGCCTCCGCGACCAGGTCGGCGGCGGTGCCCGGGTCGGCCTTGCGGACGGTCGGCTCGCCAAGGAACGGCGCGTCCTTGACGGCCTTGGCGAACTTGGCGCCGAACTCCCCGAAGGTGGCGAACTGGGCGCGGTCGCGGATCAGCGAGAACGCGGCGACCTCCCAGAAGGCGGTCGTCCCGCCGTTGCCGAGGATGACCTCGTAGCCCTCCGGCAGGGAGAAGAACTCGGCGAGGCCGGCCCGCAGCCGGGCGACCTGCTCCTTGACCGGCTTCTGCCGGTGGGAGGTCCCCAGGAGGGACGTTCCGGTCTCGGCCAGGGCGGTCACCGCCTCGGTCCGGATCTTGGACGGGCCGCAGCCGAAACGACCGTCGGCGGGCTTGAGCGAGTCGGGGATGCGGATCGGATCAGCCATCGATATCGAATCCTTAACGGGCCGTGATAGGACGGCGGCAACACTGCCGATGTCGCATCCTCCCACGTCAGGCCCGGCCCGCCGACACGCCGCCCACGAAGTGGCCCGTGACGGTCGTCACGGGCCACTGTCGATCAAGTGCCCGATCAAGTGCCTGATCAGGCGGGTTGTGCGGGTGGTACGCGGGCGGTCGCTCAGCCGTGCGCGATGGCGTCCCAGCCCTCGACGTCCTGCGGCTTGCGCGTACCCGGGCCGATGTACTTGGCCGAGGGGCGGACGAGCCGGTTGAGCTTCTTCTGCTCGAGGATGTGCGCCGACCAGCCGGCCACCCGGGCGCAGGTGAACATCGAGGTGAACATGTGCGACGGGACCTCGGCGAAGTCGAGGACGACGGCCGACCAGAACTCGACGTTGGTCTCCAGGACGCGGTCGGGCTTGCGGGCGCGCAGCTCGGCGAGAGCGGCCTTCTCCAGCGCCTCGGCGACCTCGTAGCGCGGCGCGCCGAGTTCCTTGGCCGTACGCCGCAGGACGCGGGCGCGCGGGTCCTCGGCCCGGTAGACGCGGTGGCCGAAGCCCATCAGGCGCTCGCCCCGGTCGAGGACGCCCTTGACGTACTCCTCGGCGTTCCCGGAGCGCTCGACGCCCTCGATCATGTGCAGTACGCGGCTGGGCGCGCCACCGTGCAGCGGGCCGGACAGGGCGCCGATCCCGGACGAGATGCAGGCGGCGGCGTCGGCGCCGGTGGAGGCGACGATCCGGGCGGTGAAGGTGGAGGCGTTCAGGCCGTGCTCGGCCGCCGAGATGAAGTACGCGTCGACCGCCTTGACGTGCCGCGGGTCGGGCTCGCCCCGCCAGCGCTTCATGAAGCGCTCGACGATGGTGGCCGCCTTGTCGATCTCGCGCTGCGGGACGGCCGGCAGGCCGAGGCCCCGGGCGGACTGCGCGACGAAGCTCAGCGCGGTCACCGAGACGCGGGCGAGGTCCTCGCGGGCCTGCTCGTCGGCGATGTCGAGGAGCTGGCCGAGACCCCAGTACGGCGCGAGCATGGCGACGGCGGACTGCACGTCGACCCGGATGTCACCGGAGTGCACCGGGACCGGGAACGGCTCGGCGGGGGGCAGGCCAGGGCCGAATTTGCCGTCGACCAGCAGCGCCCAGACGTTTCCGAAGGACACGTGGCCGATCAGGTCTTCGATGTCGACCCCGCGATAGCGCAGCGAGCCGCCCTCTTTGTCGGGCTCGGCGATCTCGGTCTCGAAGGCTACGACGCCCTCCAGCCCCGGCTTGAACTCGGACATTCCGCTCTCTCCCTATGGGACGCTCCGTGGAACCCGGCTGCTTCGCGTACGACCCGCAGGCGGGGGATGCTGAGTGGTGGCTGTCAACGTCCACTGGCGTGGACGCTGAATGGCTGTCAACGTCCACGCCGTGGACGCTGAGTGGTCGTTCAGCGCACATCTTGCCCCCACGATGGGCATCGAGGCGAGCCTCGCGGGCCTCCGACAAGCGACATTCTCCCGCTTTGCGCCCGGTTTCGCTGCGAAACTCCGTTCGGAACCGCTGGTGACGACACATCTTCGAGCAAAGCCTCGACGGTGTATGAGTATGTGATCGTGACCACGAACACACCCGACCTTCCGCACATGCGCAACGACTACCGGCTCGACACCCTCGTCGAGACGGACCTCGCCGCAACTTGGCACGAACAGTTCGCCGCGTGGCTCGCCGACGCCGTCGACGCCGGGCTGCCGGAGCCGAACGCCATGATCGTCGCGACCGCTTCCCCGGAGGGTCGGCCCAGCGCTCGGACGGTGCTGCTCAAGGCGTACGACGAGGGCGGGTTCACGTTCTTCACCAACTACACGTCTCGCAAGGGCGGCGAACTCGACGCCAACCCGTACGCGAGCCTGCTGTTCCCCTGGCACGCCATGCAGCGGCAGGTGATCGTCACCGGCCGGGCGGTCCGGGTGCCGCGGGCGGAGACCGAGGCGTACTTCGCCGAACGACCGCGCGGGTCGCAGCTCGGGGCCTGGGCCAGCCCGCAGTCCACGGTGATCGACGGGCGCGAGCCGTTGGAGGACGCGTGGGAGGCGTACGCGGAACGCTTCGCCGACGAAGTGCCACCGCCGCCGCACTGGGGCGGCTACCGCGTCGCCCCCGACACCGTGGAGTTCTGGCAGGGCCGGCCGTCCCGCCTCCACGACCGGCTCCGCTTCCGGCGCCTGGTGACCGGGACGACTCTTGATCACGACGAGTGGATCGTGGAACGCTTGGCTCCGTGACGGCGACCCCCCTCGCCCGCCGGTTCCTCATCGACCTGACACCGCTGCGGCACACGACGTACCGCCGTGTCTTCGTGGGCAACGCCTTCGGCTTCTTCGGCGCCCAGTTCACGGCGGTCGCCGTGCCGGTGCAGATGTACGCCCTGACGAAGTCCTCGCTGTGGGTCGGCCTCCTGGGACTGGCCGGCTTCGTGCCCATGCTCGTCTTCTCGATCTGGGGCGGGGCGTACGCCGACGCGATGGACCGCCGACGGCTGCTGCTGACCTCGTCGGTGATCGTCTGGCTGGCGACCCTGTTCCTGTTCGTCGCGACGGTGACCGGCCTGGTCAATCCGGTGCTGCTGCTGATCGCGCTGTTCGTGCAGACCACCGGATTCGCGGTGTCGACGCCGACAAGGCAGTCGATCCTGCCCCGGCTGGTCGGCGAGGCGGATCTTGCCTCGGCCACCACGCTCAACTTCACGATGATGAACGCGATGATCGTGTTCGGCCCGCTCGCGGCCGGCATGCTGCTCGCGTTCGCGCCCGGCCGAGGTGGGCTGACCGTCGCGTACCTGTTCGACGCGCTGCTCTTCACGGCCAGCCTCTGGGCCACCTATCGGCTGCCGCAGTTGCCCGCGCACGATTCGGCCGCCCCGGCGGGCTGGCGGAGCATCGTGGACGGATTCGGCTTCCTGCTGCGTACGCCGATCCTGCTCGCGTCGTTCGCCGTCGACCTCGTCGCGATGGTGATCGCCCTGCCGAGAGCACTGTTCCCGCAGCTCGGGGCGGAGCGGTTCGGCGGTGACGGGGCCGCGGTCGGCTGGCTCTACGCGGCCATCGCGATCGGCACCGTGGCCGCCGGGCTCACCTCGGGCTGGATCTCCCGCGTACGCCGCCAGGGGCTGGCCCTGCTCGCAGCGGTGGTCGGCTGGGGTGCGGCGGTCGCCGCCGCCGGATTCGTCCACCAACTCTGGCTGGTCGTGCTGCTGCTCGCCGTCGGCGGGGTGTTCGACCTGGTCAGCTCGGTCTACCGCAACATCATCATGCTGGAGGCCTGCCCGGACGAGCTGCGCGGCCGGGTGCAGGGCGTACGCACAGCGGTCGTCGTCGGCGGACCCCGCCTCGGCGACCTCCGCGCCGGCGCGACCGCGGCCGCCTTCGGAGTGACGGGCGCCTGGGTCGGTGGCGGTGTCGCGTGTGTGCTGCTTGTTGTCACGCTCGCCGTGGTCGTCCCTTCGTTGGTCCGGTATACGAAGCCGCGAACGGTCGGTTAAGGTTCGCCCATGCCACAAGCGCCGTCGGGCACACAATGGACGATCAGTCACGCCGACCAGACCGCCACGGTCGTGGAGATCGGCGGGGGACTGCGTACCTATCGGGCCGGTGACCGGGAAGTCCTCGACGGGTACGCCGAGGACGAGATCAGTCCCGCGGGTGCGGGCCAGGTCCTCGCGCCCTGGCCGAACCGGCTGCGGGACGGCCAGTACGCCTTCGGCGGCAACACCTACCAGCTGCCGCTGTCGGAACCGACGACGCACAGCGCGATCCACGGCCTCGTCCGGTGGCTGCCGTGGCGGCTGCTCGACCAGGGCCCGTCGCACGTCACGCTCGGTCTCGAACTGGCCGCGCGTCCGGCGTACCCGTGGAGTTTGAGCTTGACCACCCGCTATGAGCTGGCCGGCGACGGACTGACGGTGACGCACGGCGCGACCGACACCGCCGCGGAGCCGGCGCCGTTCGGCCTGGGCACCCACCCGTATCTGATGCCGGCCGGGAGTGTCGAGGACACCTGGCTGACCGTGCCCGCGCGGTCCCGGCTGCTGGTCGACGGCCGCAGCCTGCCGATCGGCGCGGCCAAGGTGGCGGGCTCGGAGTGGGACTACACGACCGCCAAGCGGATCGGATCCGGCCGCCTCGACACCGCGTTCGGCGACGTCATCCGGGGCGAGGACGGGCGGCACGCGGTCGTGCTCGGCGGCCCCGACGCGCCGCTGACCAGTGTCTGGGCCGACGCCGCGTTCGGCTGGTGGCAGCTGTACACCGCGGACAGCGCCGCCCAGCCGCGCCGCCGCCGGTCGATCGCCGTCGAGCCGATGACCTGCCCGCCGGACGCGCTGCGCTCCGGCCGGGACCTGATCGTGCTCAAGCCCGGCGAGCCGTGGACCGCCTCCTGGGGCATCACCCCCCACTGACCCCGCGCTGCCCCCGCGCTGCCTCACGCGCTGCCCACGCGCTGCTCCGCGCCTCCTTCGCCGCCCCCCGCCGTAAC
>NZ_JBFBAZ010000238.1:0-7424 GCF_040682475.1 Hamadaea sp. NPDC051192 | reverse complement strand
AGCAGCTCGACCGCCTCGCCGCTGCTCACCGCCGCGACCAATTGCGCGCGCTCGCCGTCGGTCAGGCCCAGCACCACCGCGCCCGGCTGAGGCAGCCGCCGCAGCACGTCGGACGCCAGGCCGCGCAGCTCGTCGCCCGCCACGCCGGTCACCCGGCGGACCACGATCCGGCCGGACCCGCACGGCTCGCCCCGCGTCGCGAGCTCGCCGCCGAGCAGATCCAGCTCACGGCGGCGATACGCCGAAAGCTGCTTCTCCGCCTCGGAGAGCGCCCCGAGCTTGACCGTCAACTGCTGCACCACGGTGTCCGTGGGCGACCCGAGGAGCCGGGTCACCTCGCCGAGCACCCGGCGTTCCCGATCCGCGTGGCGCAACGCGTCCAGGCCGACGAGCGCCGAGACGCGGCGGAGTCCCGCGCCGACGGACTCCTCGCCGAGCAGCCGGACGGGGCCCGCCTGGCTGCCGTAGCCGACGTGCGTACCGCCGCACAGTTCGCGGGAGAAGTCGCCGATGTCGACGATGCGTACGGTGTCGCCGTATTTCTCGCCGAACAGCGCGGTCGCGCCCGCCCGCTCCGCCTCCGACCGGGTCGCGTGCCAGACGCGTACCTCGGGGTTGCTGAGCAGCCGCTCGTTGACCTGCTCCTCGATCGCCGCGAGCTGATCCGGCCCGACCGCGTCGAAGTGGGTGAAGTCGAATCGCAGCCGGCCCGGTTCGACCAGCGAGCCGTGTTGCTGCGCGTGCTCGCCCAGGTGTTCCCGAAGCGTCGCGTGCAGCACGTGGGTCGCGCTGTGCGCCCGCGCGGTCGCCCCTCGGCGTACGCCGTCGACCTCCGCGAAGACCTCGTCGTCCACGCTGACGACGCCGGAGCTGATCTGTCCGGAGTGGACGTAAAGGCCGTCCCCGACCGCCTTCGTCGAGTCGACCCGGATCACCCCGCCGTCCCGCGTACGCAGCACGCCGGAGTCGCCGACCTGACCGCCGCCCTCCGCGTAGAACGGGCTGCGGTCGAGGATCACCTCCACCCGGTCGCCCTCGGTCGCGACCGCGACGTCACCGCCGCCGCTGACGACGCCGAGGCTGACGATGCCCAGAACGCGCGCCTCCCCGGATAGCTGGTCGTAGCCGAAGAACTCGGTCGGCCCGAGCTTGCCCAGCAGCTCCCGGTAGACCTCGTCCGCCGACGGGCCGGCCGACCGCGCGTCCCGCGCCCGCCGCCGCTGCGCCTGCATGAGCAGCCCGAACTCGTCCCGGTCCAGTGAGAGCCCCGCGTCCTCCGCGATCTCCGCCGTCAGGTCCACCGGGAACCCGTACGTGTCGTGCAGTTCGAACGCCGTCGCTCCGGGCAGCACGCCGCCCGGCTTCGCCGACAGGATCGCCACGTCGAGCAGCCGGGTGCCCTGGCGTACCGTGCGGTCGAACGCCTCCTCCTCCCGGCCGACGACCTGCTCGATCACGGGCCGCCGGGTGATCAGCTCGGGCCACTGGCCGCCGAGGTTCTCGATCACCGTGCCGACGAGGTCGCCCAGGAACGGACCGTCGATACCCAGGAGACGCCCGTGGCGTACCACTCGGCGGAGAAGCCGGCGCACCACGTAGCCGCGACCCTCGTTGCCGGGCAGCACCCCGTCGGCGATCAGGAACGCGCCCGCGCGCAGATGGTCGCTGACGATGCGGAAGGACGTCTGTGAGCGCGTGGGCGCGATCTGGTAGTCCTCGCCGGTGATCTCCTGCAGCCGCCGCAACGTGGGCGACAGCAGGTCGGTCTCGCAGATGTACGCGCGGTCCTGCAGGACCAGCGCGAGCCGGTCGACCCCGAGTCCGGTGTCGATGTTGCGCGCGGGCAGCTCGCCGCGGATGTCGTAGTCGCTGTCGCCGCGCAGCTGATGGATGAAGACGAGGTTCCAGAGCTCCAGGAAGCGCTCCTTGTTGACCGCTGGGCCGCCGCCGAGACCGAACCGCTCGCCCCGGTCGTAGAAGATCTCCGAGCTGGGACCGCCTGGACCCGGCAGACCCATCGACCAATAGTTGTCCTCGACGCCCAGCCGCTGGATGCGCTCGTCGGGAAAGCCCAGGCGCCGCCACAGCTCGACGGTCTCGTCGTCGCCGTCGAGAACGGTGATCCACAGCCGCTCCCGGTCGAGCCCATAGCCCTCGGTCAGCAGCTCGTACGCCCACGGGACGACCTCGTCCTTGAAGTAGTCCCCGAACGAGAAGTTGCCCAGCATCTCGAAAGAGGTCGCGTGCCGGGTGGTCTTGCCGACCCGCTCGATGTCGACCGTACGCAGACACTTCTGCAGCGACATGAGGCGTGGATGCGGCGGTTGTCGTCGGCTCAGGAAGTACGGCGCGAACGGCACCATCCCCGCGTTGACGAGCAGGAGTTGGGAGTCCTCGGGGATCAGCGACGCCGACGGGATCTCCGGATGATCGCGATCCGCGAAGAAATCGAGGAAAGTACGGCGAATGTCGGTGGAAAGCATGGCTCGGCCTCTTCTGGGACAGGCCGCGATGCGCTCACAGAAGCCCCGACGGGCTCCTCGCCGCTGCTGAAGAGACAGCCGTCTGCGGCGCGATGCGGTGGAAGGAGGAAGACAGGCAGGACTCGCCGAGCCGGGCCGGAAGATCAGGCGAGGACGAGGTCCCCGGACTCCCGCTCGGCGCAGCTAGCTCGCTGCTCCACCGCGTACATGGGGTCAGTCTAGCGCACGTGGGTGCCACATGATCAGCGGAAGTTTCGTGGGGTTATGGCACCGCGAAACTTCCGCTGATCATGGGTGGGCACGCGGGGTCAGGCGGCGCGACGAAGGGGGTGGGCCGCCGGGGCGGCGACGGTGTGGCCGAGGCGGAAGAAGTTCTCGGGATCGTAGAACCGCTTCACGTCCCGCAACCGCCGCAGGTTCTCGGCGGAGAAGGCGGTCGCGGTACGCCCGGTGTCGGCGAGGAAGTTGAGGAACGTCCCGCCGATTCCGTACGCGGCCAGCCGGGCGGCGGTGTCGGGCTGCGGCGTGTCGAGGATCACGGAGAACGGCGCCTCGCGGTGGCCGGCGGGGCCGGCGTCCGGGCCGGCGTCGGCCATCGCGCCGCCCCAGTGGCGGATCTCCACGGTGGACCCGGTCGCGTGGTGGACGGCGAGCAGCTCGTCGATCGCCGCGCTCGGCAGAGCCGGGAAGAAGTCGAGGTGGCGAGCGGCGGTGCCGCCCATCGCGGCTTGGGCGTACGGCAGGACGCGCAGCTCGTCCTGCAGAACGGGTCCAGCCGCCGCGAGCATCGGCGCCAGGAGGCACCGGGTCTGCGCGGGATCCCCGGAGTGCAGCACCTTCAGCATGATCACGCTGCGATCGCGGAGCGCCGCCGGCACGTCGTCGGCGGCCGGCATGCGGCGTACGACCAGGGCGGTGCTCAGCTCGTCGGGCAGGGTCGAGGCCCAGGTCTCGTAGAACGCGATCGCCTCCCCCGAAAGGGGTACATAAAGGAATCCGGCGGTGACCTGGTCGACGGGGTAGAGCTGAAACTCCAGCGAGGTGACGATGCCGAAGCCGCCGCCGCCCCCGCGCAGCGCCCAGAACAGGTCCGGGTACTGATCCGGTCCGGTGGTCAGCAGCCGTCCGTCGGCCGTCAGCACCTGTGCGCGTACCACGCTGTCGGCGGCGAAACCGAAGCGGCGTGCGAGCCAGCCCACTCCGCCACCCAGCGTATAGCCCGTGACGCCCACGGTGGGCGAGCTGCCCGAGAGCGGCGCGAGACCGAACGGCGCCGCGGCCGTGAGCACCTCGCTCCAGCGTGTGCCGGGGCCGACGCGGGCGATCCGCCGCGCCGGGTCCACCAGCACCGCAGTCATTCCAGTGGTCTTGAGCAGCACGGCGTCGTCCGCGGCGACGTGCGTGCCGTGGCCCGTCGCCTGGACCGCCAGCGGTACGCCATGCTGCCGCGCCGCGAGGAGTGAGGAGCGGATGTCGGCGACGTTGGCGGCTTCCACTACCACGGATGGGCGTGGGTCGAGATCGGCCCGCAGCGGCCGTCTCAGCGCCTCGTACGCCGCACTGCCGGCCGTGTGCACCGTGCCGGTGACGCGACGGCGCAGATCCCCGTCGAGAGTGGACTGTCGGGCGTTCGTGGCGATCCGGTTCATTTCGTGCTCCTACAGCGTTCGCGTGTCGTCTGGCGAATCCGGGTCGAAGTCAATGGCGGATTCTCGACACCACGGCTTTGGGTTTTCTGCTTGGTTAGACCGATCCGGCGATGCAGACTCATCGGTCGGGTGCGAAGATCTTTCGACTGAGTCATAGTGGGTAGTGACGCGGTGACATTGGTCGATCGCGTTCCGCTATCGAAGGGAGGCCAGGTTCGTGAAGAAGTACCTGAGCTGGATCGCGATCGCCTTCTTGATCTTCTTCGTCGCGTACCGCCCGTCCGCGGCCGCGAACCTGGTCAAGAGCATCGGAGAGGTTCTGCTCGACATGGCCAACGGGGTCGGCGATTTCTTCAACGGGCTGGTGAGCTGACGTTCACACTGTTGTGAGCTGACGCTTTCGGGTGGAGCCTTCGGCGGTTGCCCGGTACCCTCGGTCACGGCCGCCGTCAGGCGACACCCCCTGTGTCGGCGGTGGCTGCCGCCGTCGAACCATTCGATGATGTGCTGCTCACGCCTGGATGAGCAGCCGGGGAGTCGGCCGGCGGAGACGGAAGGACCGATCCCCCAGATGAGGCTGACGACCCCGGCTCGACGACGATCCATAGTTTTCGCGTTACTCGCCGTGATGTTCTCGGCGGTCTTCGCGGTCGGCTCGACGCCCGGCTACGCCGAGCCGAGCGACTCCGAAGGCGCGTCCGCGAAGTTGCGCAAGGCGCTGGACGAGGCCAGCCGTGGCTACCTCGACGCCAAGACCGCGCTCGACCGCTCGACGCAGCGGCAGACGCAGCTCACCGGCGAACTCACCAAGCTGGAAGCCGATCACGCCGACAAGGTCACGAAGGTACGCGCGATGGCGGCCGCGGCGTACCAGGCGGGCCGGCTCGGCACCGTCTCCGCGCTGCTCGGCGCCGAGTCGCCGGACGACTTCGTGGAGCGCGTGTTCACCCTGAACGCCGTCACGGCCAACGAAGACGGCACATTACGGGACATGGTTCGAGCCCGGGACCGGGTGACCGCGGCGAAGGCGACCTTGGCCGAGGAGATCGACCAGCAGAAGAAGCAGGTCGCGATCATGGCCGCCCGCAAGAAGCAGGCTGAGGACGCACTGACCGCGGCGGGCTACGGCACCTCGACGAGCGGCCCGACAGGTCTGGTGAAGACGGCGAAACCGGCACCGCGCAACTCGGACGGGTCATGGCCCAAGGAGTCGTGCTCCGTCGACGATCCCACCACCAGCGGCTGCATCACCCCGCGTACACTGCATGCCTTGCAGCAGGCCAAAGCGGCCGGCTTCAACCACTACGTCTCCTGCTACCGCGTCGACGATCACGGTGAACACCCGAAAGGCCGGGCCTGCGACTTCGCCGCCGCGAAGAGTGGTTTCGGCGGAGTCGCCAGCGGGGCCGACAAGACATACGGCAACAACCTCGCCGCGTTCTTCGTCAAGAACGCCGATCGGCTCGGCGTCCTCTACGTGATCTGGTTCCGCAAGATCTGGCTGCCCAGCTCGGGTTGGCGAACGTACAGCGGCAGCGGCAGTCCGGCCGCCGAGCACACGAATCACGTGCATTTGTCCGAGTACTAGCGGAACGTCGCCGCGACCTCGTCGAGGTGGTCGAGGAAGCGCACCACCGCCGGTGGGCGCGTCCGCCCGGCGAGGGTCGCGGCGTAGATCTGCCGGACTGATTCGTCCTTTTTGTCCAGGCGCAACAACGTGATGTCCGCCGGGATGCTCCGCGTGGCCAAGGCCGGCACCAGCGCCACCCCGAGCCCGGCGGCCACGCAGCCGAACTTGCCCGTCCACTCGGCCGCCACGATGTCGATCCGCGGCTCGAATCCGCTGGGCAGGCTCGCGCGTAGCAGGGTGTTCTCGGCGGTCGCGGAGCCGGCGATGAACGCGTCCTCGGCCAGCTCGGCGAGGCGTACCGTGCGGCGGCGGGCCAGCCGATGATCGCGGGGGACCGCCACGAGCAGGCGCTCGTCGAGCAGGTGGTGCAGCTCGAAGCGCTCGGTCTCGAACTCGTCGACCGGCGACGTGCTCACCACGGCCACGTCGGCGTCCCCGGCCGCGAGCCGGTCCAGCAGGCGGGGGGTCAGGCCCTCCACAAGCGACAGGCGAACGTTCGGGTACGCCGTCCGGAAGCCCGCCAAGGCCCGGGGGACGAGGGCGGCGACCGCGGTCGGGAAGGCGCCCACGCGCAGGCGGCCGCTGCCGAGCCCGCGAAGATCGTCCAGTCCGCGCCGGGCCGCTGCCAGGCGGTCGAGCACGGCTTCGGCGTACGGCTGGAACTCCCGGCCCTCGGCGGTCAGCTCCACGCCACGTGGCAGCCGGTCGAAGACGCGTACGCCCAGCTCCGCCTCCAGCGCGGCGATCTGCCGGGAGACGGCCGACTGCGTGTAGCGCAGGGACTGCGCCGCCGCCGTGATCGACTTCAGCCGGGCCACGGTCCGGAATACCTCGAGCAGTTGGGTCTCCACTCATCCATGCTATCCACGCATGGGTCGTATTCCGGAGATTCGTTGGTGGCATGGCTGCGCCCCGCCTAGCGTCAAGGTCATGAGCGAGATCGCACTGCTGGGCACCGGCCGCATGGGTACGCCGATGGCACGCCGCCTGATCGGGGCGGGCCACCGGGTGCGGGTGTGGAACCGGAGTCCCGAACGGGCCGAGCCGCTGGCGGCGGACGGGGCGAAGATCGCCGCGACGCCGGCCGAGGCGGCCGACGGGGCCGACTTCGTCGTCACGATGCTGACCGACGCCACCGCCGTGCGAGCGGCGCTGGACGCGGCGGCCCCGAGCCTGCGGCCGGGCACGATCGTGGTGCAGACGTCGACGATCGGCCCCGACGAGGTACGCGAGATCGCGGACCGCCTCCCAGCCGGCGTCGGCCTCCTCGACGCCCCCGTCGGCGGCAGCGTCAACGCGGTCGAAGCCGGGACGCTGGTCGTCTTCGCGGGCGGGTCGGCGGAGACGGTCGCCGCGGCCGAGCCGGTGCTGCGCCCGCTCGGCAAGGTACGCCCCACCGGCCCGATCGGCACCGGCTCGGCGGTGAAACTCGTCAACAACACGGCGATGGTGACCGCGCTGGCGGCGTTGCACGACAGCCTGACCGTGGCCGACTCGGTCGGCGTCGACCGCGACGTGGCGCTCGACGTGCTGGCCGGTGGGCCGCTCGGCGGGGCGGTGCAACGGCTGCGCACCGCGGGCGGGAACTTCGCGATCTCGTTGGCGGCCAAGGATCTCCGGCTCGCCCGACAGGACGCCCCCGGTACGCCCGTCGCCGCGACC
>NZ_JBFBAZ010000237.1:0-7428 GCF_040682475.1 Hamadaea sp. NPDC051192 | reverse complement strand
GTCGAATCTTGGGTCAAGATTCGACCCGGAACCCTGATCCAGCAACCAACGTTGAGGGAGCAGTTGAGGGGGCAGGACGGGTCAGGGGACGAGGACGGCGCGTCCAGGCACCCTGCCCGCTTCGAGATCGGCGAACGCCTTGAGGCCGTCGACCAGCGGATAGGTCTGGACCTCCACGCTGATCTTGCCCTGCTGGGCCAGCGAGATGACCTGCCGCTGATCGGTACGCGTCCCGCCGAAGGAACGGCGAACGTCGACACCCCACGGCAGCGGCTCAGCCTCCCCGTTCGCCTCGTAGGTGAACTTGCCGCCGCCCAGGCCGACGAAGCGAAGCGCACCGTCCGGCGCGATCGTGTGGGTGGCCAGGTCGATGGTCGGCTGGACGCCGACGAAGTCGAACACCGCGTCGGCCCCGTAGCCGCCGGTCTCCTCCAGGATCCGCTTCACGGCCGTCTCGTCGCTCTTGAGCACGAGGTCCGCGCCGTGTTCCTTGGCGAGTTCCAGCTTCTGCTCGCTGGAATCCACCGCGATGATGCGCGCCGACGTCGTCGCGGCCAGGATCTGCAAGCCCACGTGACCCAGCCCGCCGACCGCGATGACGACCGCGGTCGAGCCCGGCCCGAGCCGATGGCGCGCGCCGTTGATCGCGTGCATCGGGGTCAGCCCGGCGTCGGCCAGCGGCGCGGCCTGCACCGGATCCAGGTCGCCCAGAGGTTCCAGGTACCGCGCCTTGACCTTCATGTACTCGGCCATGCCGCCGTTCGGCCCGAGCCCCGGACACGGCGGGTACGCGTACCGGCCGCCCTGGTTCACGCACACGTTGTCACGGCCCTCGATGCACGGCCGGCACACGCCGCAGGCCCAGATCAGGTAGACGAGCACGGCGTCGCCCTTGGCGAACCCCGTCACCGTGTCGCCCAGCTTCTCCACATGCCCGGAGGTCTCGTGGCCCAGGGTCATGTTCGGGATCGGCCACTCCGGCGCGTGCAGCACGTGGACGTCGGAGTGACACAACCCGGCCCCGGCGACCTTCACGAGCACTTCGTCGGAGGCGATCTCCGGCACGTCGACCTCGCGTACCTCGATCTTCCCAGGTGAGACCAGCTGCAAAGCCCGCATGACCTCACGGTATCGGCCGTGCCCGGCCCATATCGGCGATTTGCGAAGGCCGCCGAACCGCTCACGAAGTCAGGCGGCGTACGGCGTCGGCGAGGGCCGTCTCGTCGAGCGGTTCCCCGGCGGTCAGGGCCTGCAGGACCGTGCCGTCCAGCACCGCGCCGACGGCGTACGCGGATCGCCCGAACACGGCCTCCAGCACCCCGCGCAGGCCGCTGAGCCAGCGCCGGGCCAGCGGACGCAGCCGCTCGTCGCGCATCGCGGCCGCGTACAACTCGTATTCGAGCCTGGCCTGGCGGCGATCGGCGACGTAGTCGGCCGCGAGCCGGGCCAGCGCGGCGGCCGGATCGCCGGCGTCCCGCAGCGCTTGCGCCCACTGACCCAGCTCGCGGTCGAGGTCGTCGAGCGCCTGCCGGAGCCCGGCCTCGATCAGGTCGTCGAGCGTCGGGAAGTAGTAGGTCGTCGCGCCGAGCGGCAATGCGGCCCGGTTGGCCACGCTGCGATGCGTCGTACGCCCGAGGCCGACCTCGGCGATGCTGTCGATGACGGCCGCCGCGAGGGCGTCGCGACGGGCCTGCGGATCGCGGGGCCGCTGCGCCCGCCGTGGTGCCGTGCTCAATGGGCCGCCGCCCCGCCGACGTTGAGGATCACCACGCCCGCCACGATCAGGCCGATGCCGATCACCTTCACGACGGTGATCGGCTCACCCAAGAAGACCGCGCCGATGGCGACGATCGCCGCCGTGCCCAGCCCCGACCAGACCGCGTACGCGACGCCGACCGGGACGGATTTGACCACCTGGGAGAGTGCGACGAAGGCGAGCGCGTAGCCGACCAGGACCGCGACGGTCGGCCACAGCTTGCTGAAGCCCTCGGTCGCCTTCAGCAGACTGGTCGCGATGACCTCGGCGGTGATGGCGCCGAGCAGGTAGAGGTAGCCCATGGACTTGTACGATAGTACAAGAGCGTCTTACGAAGCGCTGACGGAACCGGGCGGCGACCCCGTTCGCGACCCCGGCGGACCTACGCTGGTCGGGTGACCAGACCCGGCGCGCCCAGCATCCTCGTCGTCGACGACGATCCCACCGTCGCCGACGTCGTCCGCCGCTATCTCGAACGGGCCGGGATGACGGTCGAGCTGGCCGCCGACGGCGACACCGCCCTGGCCGCGTACGCCGCCCGCCCGCCGGACCTGGTCGTGCTGGACCTGATGCTGCCCGGCGTCGACGGGCTGGAGGTGTGCCGGCGGATGCGGCAGTCCTCGGCCGACCTGCCGATCATCATGCTGACCGCGATGGGCGAGGAGATCGATCGGATCGTCGGCCTGCAGCTCGGTGCTGACGACTACGTCACCAAGCCGTTCTCGCCACGGGAACTGGTACTGCGGGTGCAGTCGGTGTTGCGGCGTACGGTGGCGCAGCCGCAACAGCCACGGGACTTGTTGCGCGACGGCGACCTCGTGGTGGACCCGGCGCGCCGGACCGCAGCGCTCGGCGGAATGCCGCTGTCGCTGACCGTACGCGAATTCGATCTGCTCGCCGCGCTCATGTCACAGCCGGGCGTCGCCCTGAAGCGGGCGCAGCTGCTGGACCAGGTCTGGGGCTGGACCTTCGGCGACCAGTCCACCGTGACCGTCCACATCAGACGACTCAGGGAGAAGATCGAGCCGGATCCGGCCAGCCCGGCCCGCATCCAGACGGTGTGGGGCATCGGCTACCGCTACGAACCGGTGGCCGCCGATGCGTGACGTCCTGCTCATCGGGCTGGCCGCGCTGCTCGGCGCGCTGGTCGTGTGCGTACCGGGCGCGATCGCGCTGCGGTTCATGCAGCGACGCTCCATCACCGCCAACGTCGGCGTACTGGTGCTCGTGGTGGTGCTGGCGGTCGCGGCCGGTGTGCTCGCCGTCGCCGAGGAGATGTTCATCTCCGGCCACGACCTCCAGGTCGTCCTCATCGTGGTGCCGATCGCCGGAATGCTGTCCCTCGCGATCGGGCTCTGGATGGGCCGCCGCATGGCGCGTGCCGCCGTGTGGGCCGCCGACGCCCGCCACCGGGAGCGGGAGCTGGAGGCGAGCCGGCGGCAGCTCATCGCGTGGGTCAGCCACGATCTGCGTACGCCGCTGGCCGGGATGCGGGCGATGGCCGAGGCGCTCGAGGACGGCGTGGTCGACGACGCCGAGTCGATGCGGGAGTACCACCACCGGCTGCGCATGGAGGCCGACCGGATGGCCCGGCTGGTCGACGACCTCTTCGAGTTGTCGCGCATCCACGCCGGTGCGCTGAATCTGACGGTGGCCGACGTCGGGCTCGGCGACGTCGTCTCCGACGCCCTCGCCGCCGCCTCGCCCATCGCCACGAGCCGCAGCGTGCGACTGCGTACGCCGATCCACGCGACCTGGCCGACGGTGAAGGCCAGCGAGCGGGAACTCGGCCGGGTCGTGGCGAACCTGGTCCTCAACGCCGTGCGCTACACGCCGCCGGACGGCACCGTCACCATCGACGGCGGGCGGGACGCCGCCGGACCCTGGCTGGCCGTGAGCGACACCTGCGGCGGCATCCCCGAGGCCGATCTCGACCGGGTCTTCGACGTGGCCTTCCGCGGATCGCGGGCGCGTACGCCGGACACCGGCGCGGGCGGCGGCCTCGGGCTGGCGATCGTGCGCGGCCTGGTCGAGGCGCATGGTGGCACGGTGGCGGCGCGCAACGCGGGCGACGGCTGCCGCTTCGAGGTACGCCTCCCCGCCTAGACTCGCCGCTCGTCCGGGCACCGGATCAGGGTTCCGGGTCGAATCTTGCCCCATGATTCGACCGAGAACCGTGATCCAGCGCCCAAAGCGCCAGAGACGAACCGGGTCACAGGGGCTCGGGGAGGTCCAGAGCGGCGAGCCGGGCCGGGTCGGTCACCGCGAGGATGGCGGCGATGCGGCCGTCCACGACGGTGAACGCGAGCAGCGACATCGGGCTGCCGTCCGCCCGCCAGACCAGCATGCCGGGGCGGCCGTCGACCAGCACCGAACGACCCGCCGAGGCCGCGCCGGCTCCGACGCCGAGCTGTGCGCCGGTGGCGACCTTGGTCGCGCCGAGCACGACGATCTCGCCGCCCGGGGCGTCGATGGTCAGTTTCACCTCGGGATCGAGGACGCGCAGCAGGCCCGCGAAGTCCCCGTTCCGGGCCGCCGTCAGGAACGCGTCGACGACCGCACGCTGCTCCGGTGGCGCGGACGACGGCGGTTCGTTCGCGCGTACCTTCCGGCGGGCGCGGCTGGCCATCATCTTGGCGGCGTCGGTGGACTTGCCGAGGATCTGGGCGATCTCGTCGAACGGCACCCCGAACAGGTCGTGCAGCACGAAGGCCAGCCGTTCGCTCGGCCCGAGCGATTCGAGGACGACGAGCAGTGCGAGCCCGACCGAGTCGGCCAGTGCGGCGTCCTCCTCCGGATCGCTGCCGTCGTCGGCGGTCACCACGAGATCGGTCAGCCCGTCGTAGGCGGCCTCCGGCCGGGTCTGACGCGAACGCAGCACGTCGAGGCTGATCCGGCCGACGACGGTGGTCAGCCAGGCCGCGAGGTTCTGGATGACGTCCGCGTCCTGGCGGGAGAGCCGCAGCCAGGCCTCCTGGACCACGTCGTCGGCGTCCGCGTGCGACCCCAGCATGCGGTACGCCACCGCGTGCAGCCGATCGCGCTGAGCTTCGAAGGCCGCGGCCACAAGGTCCGCCGGGCTGGTGTCGGGCATGTTGTTACCTTCCTCAGAACCGCTCCGTCATGGGTGATGACGGGCCCGGAAGGGCTCAGGTAACCGAATGAGGGAGCGATTCGATGGAAGCACGGCTGAAGAGCGCGGCGAGTCCCGATGTGATGACCGCCATCCAGCACCTGTACAAGGAGATCCACTCCGGCGGCGTCGATCCGCGCGTACTGGAGCTGGTTCACCTGCGGGCGAGCCAGATCAACGGGTGCAGCCCGTGTGTGTACGCCGCCGTCGCGACGGCGAAGAAGAACGGCGAGACCGACGAGCGCCTGCACAACGTGGTCACCTGGCGAGAGACGCCGTTCTTCGCCGAGCCGGAGCGGGCGGCGCTGGCGTTGACCGAGGCGGCCACCCGGATCCAGGACGGCGCGGCCGGTGTCACCGACGAGATCTGGGCCGACGCCGCCGCCCACTTCGGGGACAAGCAGCTCTCGGCGATCATCCTCAACATCGCGCTGACCAACTTCTTCAACCGGATCAACCGGACGATCCGGGAGCAGGCTGGCAAGACCTGGTAAGCCGGGATCGGTGCAGATCACGGTTACGCAGGCGAAACCGGGCCGGGGAAGCCTGCGTAACCGTGATCTGCACCAAAGCACCCACCTCAGCGTGTGGGAGGGCGGCGGAGACGGCGGTACAGGGCGAGGAGGAGGGCGACGGTCCACACGGCGGCCAGCACGATGAGCAGGCCGCGCGGGTAGTCGCGGGGCAGCGCGGACGGCAGTCTGACGTCCCGCCCGTAGCCGAGGAGTAGCGGGAGCGAGACGAACGTGACGGCGGCGGAGACGAAGAGCGCCCCCTGCACGGGCACCCGCAGCCACGACGGCAGGAGCCGCGTCGCAAGCACTCCCGCGAGCAGCACGAGCGGCATCACGAGCAGGTCGGCGTACAGCGCGCTGACGAGGAGGAACCGGACGTAGGGCCACAGCCCCACCGACGCCGAGCGCAGGACGCCGACCGCGCCGACCACGACGAGGACAACGCCCGAGGCGACGAGCAGGCGGCGGGTCAGGGTCATGCCACGCCTACCCTGATCCGGGCGAGCCACTTGGTCTGCAGGACGCCGGGCCGGTTCGGCGCGATCAGCCGGCACGGGTAGCCGTGGTCCAGATCCAGCGGTTCGCCGTGCAATCGCAACGCCACCAGCGTCAGCGGATCGCGCGCATGTGGCGGCTCCACAGTCGACATTCGGTAGGGGCCGTTCTCCTGCAACGACTCCACCGTCACCGTGTCGTCCGGTCCCCCGCCGACCAGCGCCACCAGGTCGCGCAGCCGCACTCCGGTCCACACGGCGTCCGCGCTCCAGCCCTCCACACAGGTGATCGGCAGGCTCGCGGTCCGTTGCGGCAGAGCCGCCAGGTCCGCGAGCGACAACCGCCTCGTGCCGCTCGGGCCGATCACTTCCAGCTGGTACGCCGAATGCAGCGCCCGGTCGCGTACGCCGGCCGCCGCAGCGGACTCGTTGACCGGCACACCCTGGACTCCGACCCGGGGATCGCGCGGCGCGAGCACGGAGATCCCGGCCAGCGGGCGTACCGTCTGGCCGATCGTGGCGACGGTGACGACGCCGATCGCCGCCCCGACGGTGGCGAGGAAGCCGCGCCGGGTCCACCCGTCATCGGCCGGAGCCGGACGTACCTTGGCCGTCAGGGCGCGGCGGATCACCGGCAGCTTCACTCCGATGTGGATTGCGATCGCGCCGGCGGCGATCCAGGCGGTCCAGAAATGAGCGACGGTGAAGAAGAACCCCATCGGCGCGTACCATCTGGCGATGTTGAGCAGGCCGGTGAGCACCTGGAAGCCGGCCGCGGCCACGAGCACGGCGAGACTCAGCCGTTCGAGGCCGTGCGCGAGGTCGCGGGCCGGCGGCCAGCGGAAGAGCTTGGGGTAGACCGACCAGATCTTCGCGCCGAGCAGCGGCACGATGGCGATGCCGGTGGCGACGTGGAGGCCTTGGGTGACCCGGTAGAGGCCGACCGGGCGCGACGGCCAGAAGGACCAGCCGGGCGGGTGCTGGATCGCATGGCTGAGATAGCCGGTGAGCAGGCAGATCGCGAAGGCGGCGCCGAGCATCAGGCCGAGCTGGCTGGTCAGCCGGGGCGACCGGAGCCGGCTCACCGCCCGAGGCAGGCGAACCATCGGCCCTCCTCGTGCCAGGTCTCGTGAACGCGCAGGCCCGCTTCGGCCGCCGGTACGCCGAGCCGGTCCGCCGCGACCAGCGCCCACGGGAACGGCGTGCTCTCGCGGTCGCCGTCGTGCAGCACGACCGGGCCGGACCAGCAGGTCGTCCCGGGTGGATCGGTCTCGACGAGCACCGTCCCGGTCGAGCCGGTCAGTTCGGCGCACCGGCGCAGCAGCCGTGCCGGGTCGCCGCCGATGCCGATGTTGCCATCGATGAGCAGCGCGTGCCCCCAGGTTCCCGCCCCGGGGACGGGACCGAAGACGTCGGCGTGGACGGCGGTCGCGCCGCGCCGGCGGGCCAGGCGTACGGCGGTCGGGCTGACGTCTATGCCGAGCGCGGCGATCCCGGTCGCGCCGAGGGCGGCGGCCAGCCGGCCCGGTC
>NZ_JBFBAZ010000236.1:0-7435 GCF_040682475.1 Hamadaea sp. NPDC051192 | reverse complement strand
GGGCACCCCAGACGGCGCTCGGCGTCCTGCGCGGCGCCCCGATGCGTACGCGGTTCCTGTTCGCGGTCGGCCCGTCGGCGCTCGCGGTGCTGGCCGGTGCGGTGCTGGGCGCGGCGACCGGGCTGCTCAGCGGCGGGTCGCCGGTGTCCAGGACGGACGGTGCGGCGGCCGGCGCCGTGCTGGTGGCCGTGCTGGCGCTGGTCGCTGCGACCGAGACCCGCGTTCTGCGTACGCCGGTGCTGGACGCCGTGCGGCGCGCGCGGCGGGCCGCGAAGCGGCTGCGCTTCGCGCCGCTGGAGGCACTCGTCGTCGTCGTGGCGCTGCTGCTGGCGTACCAGAATGTGACGGCGAGCCCGGACGCGGGCCTGGCGCCGCTGGCCCCGATGGTGAGCGTGCTGGCGGCGGCCCTGCTGGCCGGGCGGATCGTGGCCTGGGGACTGGCCCACCTGGGGGTGGGCCGCCTGCGCCGCGGCGACCTGGGACTGGGGCTCGCGGCGATGCATCTGGCCCGGCGGCCGCACACGGCCCGCGCGCTCGCGCTGGTGGCCGTCGCGGTGGCCACCCCGGCGCTGGCGGCCTCAGGCGTGCAGACCACCTCGGCCGCGTTGCGCGAGCGTGCGGTGGCCGAAATGGGCGCCGCCCGGGTCATCACAGTGGTCGGCTCGGATCACACCGCGGTCCGCGCGGCCGTGCACGCGGCCGATCCGGACGGCCGCTGGCTGCTGGCGGCGGCCCGGCAGCAACTGGCCGCGAGCAGCGTCGTCGCGGTCGAAAGCGACCGGCTCGCCCGGGTGTCCGAAACCAGTGCGGCGCTGGCCCGCCGGATCGCCGCCGACGTGCGCCCGGCGGTCAACGCCCCCGTGCAGGTGACCGGGACGCGGCTGGTCCTGGACGTCACGGCGACCTCGGCCGACGCCGGCGGGACGATCCGCGCCACCCTCGTGACGGCGGCCGGGCAGCGGTTCACCGTGCCGATCACGGTCGCGCATCAGCTCGGCGCCGGCTCCTACGCCGCCGACGTGCCGCACTGCGCCGACGGCTGCCGGCTGGCCTGGCTCGGCTTCACCTCCTCGCCGGAAGCGCTGCGGCTGACCGCGATCCGGCAGCAATCCCCGGACAAGACGCTGGTCGACGCCGCCGGGATGGCCGCCGCCGGTCGCTGGCGGCCCGGCTTCACCACCACCGCGGGCGACCTCACCGTGCTGCACGGCGACGGCTGGCTCAGCGCCCAGTACCGGCCCAGCGATCCCATGCACGTCTCGACCGACCTGCGCGTCCTGGTGGCCGACGCCCCGGTGCCGCTGCCCGCGGTGGTCGCCGGCCGCGCCCGGCTGGCCCAGACCGACGAGGTCCGCGAACTGCCCGTGCTCGACGGGATCTCCCGGCCGGTACGCGTCGTGGACGGCGCGGGCGTCCTGCCCGGCGCGGGCGGCGACGGCTTCCTGATCGACCACGAGTACGCCGACCGGCTGGCCGACGAAGGGGGAGTCGTGCAGGCCGAAGTCTGGGCGCGCGCCGACACCCCGGCGGCGGTGCTGACCGACATACGCAAACGACTGCTGATCGCGGGCGAGGAGACAGTGGACGACCGCGTCGACCGGATGGTGCGTACCGGACCCGGTCAGGCGGCCCGATTCCAGCTCGGCGCGGCGCTGCTCGGGGTGTTGCTGGGCGCGGCCGGACTGGCCGTGATCACCACCGGCGAGTACGCCCAACGCCGGGCCGAACTGCTGGACCTGCGACGGCAGGGCCTGACGGCCCGCACCGCGGTACGCGCGATCGGCTGGTCGGCGTGGCTGCTCGTGGCGACCGGAGTGCTGCTGGGCGCCGCGCTCGCCACCGCCGCCGCGATCGGCTGGGACGGCGGTGGGCTGACGGTGTTCACCGACGACTGGACCGCGACCGGCGTACCGGCGGTGTCCGGGCTGGCCGTCGGGCTCGGAGTGCTCGTCGCCGCCACGCCCATCGCGGCATCCGGCTGGCTGAGCGCCCGGCGGCTCTCCCGCGCCGTCGTGTCGGACGGCGGCGGGTCCGCAGCGTCGGACACCGGCCGGGTTCCGGGCCGCGAATCGATCGCTGCGGACGACGGGTCGATCTCTTCGGGCGATGGGTCGGTCTCTTCGGACGCTGGCGGGGATCGCGGGCGGGCGCTGGTGACGGACGGGGAGGAAGGCCGATGATCCGGATCGTCCGGGTGATGCTGCGCCGACGGCGGGGCACCGCGTTGCTGGTGCTGGCCCTGTCGGTGATCGCGTCGGCGGCGGCCGCGGCCGTGCCGCTGTACACCGGCGCGGCGGCGCGGGCGGTGACGGCGGCGCAGGTCGCCGACGCCGCGCCGCAGGAGTTGTCGATCGCCCGGACGGTGCTGCTGACGCCGGGTGGTTTCCCGGGCCGTCCGGCCCCGCCCCCGGCCGAGAAACTCGCCCCGCAACTGCCCTACCAGCCCGGGTTCACCACGGTCGGCGGGTTGCTCGTCGGCGGGCAGCTCGGCGCTACGGAGACGTCGCTCGGCACGTCGGTGTGGCTGGCGTACCGGTCGGGGGTGTGCGCCCATGTGCGCATGGTGTCCGGCCGGTGCGTCGCCGGAGCCGGGGAGGCGATCGTTCCGCAGTCGGCCGGGCTGCGGCCGGGCACGGACACCGGCTTCGTCGCCGGAACCCTGTCGCAGGGCGGCTTCCGGGCCGACGGCGACCCGATCCGGCTCACCGTCGTCGGCGTGTACGCCATCGGCGACCTCACCGGCGCGTACGGGGCGGGACGGTCGTTCACCGGTGTGCCGCAGCCGGACGAGGAGCCGGAACAGGAAGTGCCCGCCGTGTTCGCGACGCTGGAAACCGTCGCCGCGACCCCGTTCGGGACCGCGTTCCAGACCACCGACCTGATCGCCGACGGCGTGGACTTCACCGACGACGCCGGGCTGCGGGCGCTGGCCGCCGAAGAGGAGACGCTGGCCGAGGAGAACGGCTACGACGTCAGCACCGCGCTGCCGGACCTGCTGGACCGCATCGCCGCCCAGCGCGCCGGACTCGACCGGTCCGTGCAGGTCGCGGCGGTTCCGCTGCTGCTGCTGACCATGGTCGTGCTGTATCTGGCGGTCAGCTCCAGCACGGTGCGGCGGCGTACCGAGAGCGGACTCGCGGGGCTGCGGGGCGTACCGGGGTTCACCCGGTGGTGGCTGTCGGCGGCGGAGACACTGCTCCCGGCCCTGGCGGCGGCACCCATCGGGCTGGCCGCCGGGTGGCTCGGCGTACGCGTCCTGGGGGCGTGGACGTTGCCCGGCGGCGACGGTCCGGAGCTGACCTGGGGGGTCGTGGCGACGGTGGCGGCGGCGATCGTCACGGTGGCCGCGCTGGCCGGAATAGCCGTGGCACAGGCCGGCCGGGGACCCATCGCGGCACAGCTGCGGGGTACGCCCGCTCGCGCCCACACCGTCCTGATCGGACTCGCCGAGGTGTGCGCCGTGCTGGCGGCGGTCGCGGCCGGCTATCAGATCACCGCCGAGGACCAGCCGGGCGGACTGGCGCTGCTGGCGCCACTGCTGACTGCGGTCGCCGCCGGGCTGGTGGCCCGCCGCCTGACCGGTCCGCTCGCCGAACGGCTCGGTCGGTGGGGACTGCGGCGTGGCCGGGTCAACCGGGCCATGGCGGCGTTCGTGATCGCCCGGCGGCCGACCCATTCGCGGCTGCTGGCGCTGCTGGTGGTGCTGTTCGGTACCGGCGGGTTCGCCGTCGCGGCCACCACCGCCGGCGCGTGGGCGCGGGCCGAACGCGCCCGGCTCGACGTCGGCGCGGCCGAGGTCTGGAGCCTGCCGACGACGACCGCCGGGGACCTGCGCGACGCCGTCCGCGACGCCGACCCGTCCGGCCGGTACGCGATGGCGGCGGCGATGCTGCCCGACAAGCGGTTCCGGGTGCTGGCGGTCGACGCCGAGCGGTTCTGCGGCATCGGGTACTGGAGCGCCGACGTGGCCCTGCCGCAGGAGCAGGCGTGCGGTTCGCTGCGGGCGACCGGATCCGGGCCGTTGCCGATGATCGCCACCCAGTCCCCACCGGACCGGGTCGCCGCCGGTAGCGATTCGGTGTCGGTGACCGAGGTGGCCGAGGTCGCCGTGCTGCCCCGGCTCGGGACCGCCGGTGGTCTGGTCGACCTGGCCGGGCTGCCCGCCGCGACCCCCGTACGCCAAGCGCAGGTGTGGCTCGCCGAGGACACCCCGGAGCTGATCCGGTCAGGGTTGCGGGTGCAGGGGCTGACGCCGGTCGCGACGATGACCGCCGAACGGGCGGCCGAGCGGCTCGACCGGTCCGGCCCGGCGCTGGCGTTGCGCTTCTACCTGGTGGCCTGCCTGGCGGCGGTGGTGCTCGGGGTGACCGGCGTACTGGTGGTCGGCGCGGCCGAACACGACGAGATCGGCCGGGTCATGCGGGCGTTGCGCATCCAGGGCATGCGGTCGCGGTCGGTGCCGCGCCAGGTCGCCGGCGGGTACGCCGTCCTCGTCGCGGTCGCGGCGCTGATCGGCACCCTCGTGGCCGCCTTGGCCTGGCGTACGGCTCGGGCGGTGGTGCCGATGGTGGCCGACGGCGGCTGGGCGCCGGCCACGCCGCTGCTGCCGGTCCGGCCGGGCCTGCTCGCGGCGGCCCTGCTCGGCCAGGTCGTGATTCTGTTGCTGACGAGCCTCGTCGTGGCCACCGTGCTGCGGCGGGCGGTGGAAGGGGAGACCCGGTGAACGGACTGGCCGTGATCTGCCGGCGCGTGGTGCAGATCTACCGGGCCGAGGGCGGCGACGTGGTCGCCCTCGCCGGGGTGGATCTGGAGATCGCGCCGGGGGAGAAGGTCGCCCTGGTCGGGCCGAGCGGCTCGGGCAAGTCGACGCTGATCGCGCTGCTGGCCGGGCTCATGCGGCCCAGCGCCGGACGGGTCCACCTGGGACAGACCGACATCGGCAAGCTGACCGACGGCGAACTGGCCCGGCTGCGCGGCACGGATCTGGGGGTGGTGCTGCAGGGCGCGACCCGCAACCTGCTGCCGTACGCGACCCTGGAGGACAACATCTGGCTCGCCCAGCGCCGCGTGCGCAAGGTACGCCCAGCCGACGTCGAACCGGCCGAGTCTGTCGCGGCGCTGGTCGGCCTGCTCGGGTACGGCGACCGCCGGATCGACCAGTTGTCGCCGGGCGCGCAGCAGCGGGCGGCGCTGGCGGTCGGCCTGGCCGCGTCACCGGGACTGCTGCTGGTCGACGAGCCGACCAGCCGGCTCGATCCGGTCGCCCGGGACGAGGTGCTGTCGGCGCTGGACCGGGTCAACGCCGAGCGCGGCACGACCATCGTCGCGGTCACCCACGACATGGCCGTCGGTGAGGCGTTCGGGCGGGTCGTGACGATCCGCGACGGCCGCGTCGGCGCGGAGGGCCGTGGCGGACGGGAGTTCGCGGTCGTCGCCGGGGACGGCACCGTGCAGCTCCCACCGGCGATGCTGGCCAGCTACCCGCCGGGCACCCTGTTCTCGGTCGACGACGTCGACGGGGCGGTCATGCTGGAGGCGGAGAAGCCCGCGTCCACCTTGCCAGGCCGCGCGCACCTCGTCCCAGCGCACGAAAACCGGGTCTGGCCTGCCAGCGGAGGAGGGGGTTGATGCGGTGGGCTTTCGTGACAAGGCCGACCGGCCGTCGCGGTAGGGTTTGCGCCGTGACCGCAGCCGTTGCCCCGCCTGACGCCCCGCCGACCGAGGTGGCCGCGCCCGAGCCCACGCCCGCCGGCAAGCCGGTGCCGTACTGGGCCGGACTGCTGCTGTCGGTGTTCGCCGGGGCGGCGCTGCTGCTGTCGTTCCCGTCCTACAGCCTGTGGTGGCTCGCCCCGTTCGGCGTCGCGGCGTCGGCGCTCGCCGTGCACCGGCGGCGACCGCGTACGGGGGCTTTGTTCGGCTTCATCACCGGTGTCGTGTTCTTCGCGCCGCTGCTGTCGTGGACCAGTACGCACGTCGGCCCGTGGCCGTGGCTGCTGCTGGTCGGCCTGCAGGCGGCGTACTTCGCCCTGCAGGGGCTGGCCCTGGCCCTGGTGAGCCCGGTCGTGGACCGCTGGCGGTGGAGCTGGCCGCTGGTCGTCGGAGTGCTCTGGGTCGGCCAGGAAGCCCTGCGTGGCCGTACGCCGTTCGGCGGCTTCCCCTGGGGCCGGCTCGCGTTCAGCCAGGCCGACGCGCCCACGCTGCGCCTCGCCGCGCTCGGCGGCGCGCCGCTGGTCACCTTCGTCGTCGCCGTCACCGGCGGCCTGCTCCTGCTGGCCGTCACCCGCCTCTCCCACCGGTACGCCTTCGCCCACCGGGCGACGCCTTCCCGGGCGGCCGCGTCTTCCGGCTGGATCACGGATCAGAGTCGAATCTTGAGCCAAGATTCGACCCGGAACCCTGATCCAGCGCCCATCCCGGCGACGACGCCGGAGCCGGCGCGCCTGGGGAAGCCGAAGGGGTGGCTGGGGAAGCCGAAGGGGTGGCTGGTCGCGGCCGGCCTGGTCGTCGGGGCGGCGGCGCTGACGGTCGTCGGGTACGCCGTCCCGCTGTCCACCCCGGACGGCCCGACCGTGACGGTCGCGATCGTCCAGGGCAACGTGCCGCGCATGGGGCTGGACTTCAACGCCCAGCGCCGGGCCGTGCTCGACAACCACGTCGCGGCGACCGAGGAGCTGGCCGCCGACGTCGCGTCGGGTAAGCAGCCCAAGCCGGATCTGGTGATCTGGCCGGAGAACTCCTCCGACATCGATCCGCTGCGTAACGCCGACGCCGCCGCCGCCATCGACCGGGCCGCCCGGGCGATCGGCGTACCGATCCTGGTGGGGTCGGTGCTCAGCGGCGAGCAGGAGGGTCAGGTCTACAACGTGGGCCTGGTCTGGGAGGCGGGCAAGGGCGTCACCGCCCGGTACACCAAGCAGCATCCGGTGCCGTTCGCGGAGTACATGCCGCTGCGGCGGTGGATCGAACCGATCGCGAAGATCGTCACCGACAAGGCCGGTCTGCTCCGGTCGGACTTCCAGCCCGGCGACACCTCCGGCGTGCTCAGCATGGGACCGGCCACCATCGGCGACGTCATCTGCTTCGAGATCGCGTACGACGGGCTGGTGCGGGACACCGTGACCGACGGCGCGGGCCTGCTCGTGGTGCAGACGAACAACGCCACGTTCAACGTCGACGAGGCCCGGCAGCAGCTGGCCATGGTGCGGCTGCGCGCGGTCGAGCACGGCCGGGAGTCGCTGATGTCGTCGACGGTCGGCATCTCCGGGTTCGTCGACGCCTCCGGCGAGGTGCACCAGGCCACCGGCTTCTTCACCCGGGACGTCCAGGTCCGGCAGCTCCACGAGGGCACCGGGACGACCCTGGCCACGCGGCTGGCGTACTGGCCGGAGCTGGTGCTGAGTGTGGCGGCGATCGCTGTCCTGGCCGGTGCGATGGG
>NZ_JBFBAZ010000235.1:0-7684 GCF_040682475.1 Hamadaea sp. NPDC051192 | reverse complement strand
GCTCCGGACGCCACCGCCTCCGCCATGGTCGGCCGTTCCCCGTTTTCCCCCGGGGGGACTTATCGCGCTGGATCAGGGTTCCGGGTCGAATCTTGGCCCAAGATTCGACACGGAACCCTGATCCAGCGCGCAAATGCAGCCTGCGGCGATGCATGAGCGCCGCGAGGCACAACCCGAAGGAGCAGAAGTGAACCTCACCCTCGACAACCCCGCCGCCGTCGCCGCCCCGTTCGGCGACCGGTTCGCCCACGTCGCCCGGCTCGACGTCGGCGGCGGCGCACTGCTCTTCCTGGCCGGTCAGGTGGCCGTCGACGACGACGGCGCGGTGGTCGCACCCGGCGACGCCGGGGCTCAGTCCGAGCGCATCTTCGAGATCATCGAGGGCGTACTGGCCGCCCAGGGCGCGGGTTTCGCCGACGTGGCGCACATCCGCACCTTCATGACCAGCCTGGACGACCTCCCGGCGTACGGGGCGGTGCGCCGGAAGCATTTCCCGGTCGAGCCCGGTCAGACGCCTCCGGCGAGCACCACGGTCGAGGTGAGCCGCCTCTTCCTGCCCGGTGCGGTGCTGGAAGTGGAGATCACCGCGGTCGTCAGGAGCTGAACGAGACCGCGCAGGCGACCTGCTCTCCGCTGTCCGGGCCGCCCACGGTCGCCCGGCTGCCGTCGACCTCGATGGTGCACCGTTGCGGGCTGCCCGCCGAGTCGGCGGTGGATCGCATCCAGACGAGGAAGTCGTCCTGGGCGACCGTCACGGTCTTCTGCCACGGCAATTCCGTCGTGACGGAGTGCTTGGTGACGCCGTCGTAGTAGTCGACGGTCACCGAGCCGCTGCCGCCCAGCGACAGGATCGCCTTGTGCTCGTCGTACTCGTAGCCGTGGACGCTGACGGCGATGGAGCTCATCTCGCTGTCGTCCGCGCCCTGCTGATACTTCGAGTACGCCCACCAGCCGCCGCCTCCGGTCACACCGCAGCACAGCACGAGCACCACGCCGACGATCGTGACGATCAGTCCGGTGCGGCGCTTGCGCGGCGCGGCCGGAGCGGCGGGCGGCGGAGTGGGCGAGGCCCCCGGCGCCGGCTGCGGCTGGAACGGCGGTTGCTGCTGGATCGGCGGTTGCGGCTGGAACGGCGGCGCGGGATAACCCTGCTGCGGCGGGAACTGCTGCTGCGGATAGGCCTGCTGCGGATACTGCTGGTGCGGCGGGAGCGGCGGTGCCGTCGGGTATTGGGGCTGTGGATATTCGGGCTGGCCGGGCGGCGTCCATCCGGTCGGCGGCTCCTGCGGAGTCTCCGGAGGCGGCGGCATCGTCATGGCCGCGGATCGTAGAGGACTCAGGTGTCCGGCGATGCCCCGTTGTCATTCCGCGGGAAGCGCGTCCGGCTCGCCGAGGAGATCGATGAGCCCGTCGGCCAGCCCGCCGCGCCAGCACGCGTAGTCATGGCCGCCCTGGTACTCCCGGTAGGTCACCGGGATGCCGCGGTCCAGCAGGATGCCGTGGAAGATCCGGTTGCGGGTCAGCAGAGTCCGCTCCAGGCTGCCCGCCTCCTGAAAGATCCGCAGCGGTACGCGGTCCGCGTCGGCGTACGCGTCGAAGAGGGCGGGCGAGTCGATCTCGTCGGGGGTGTCGGCCGCTCGCCAGAACGAACCGGACTGTGTCAGGACGCGGCCGAACCGGTCGGGGTGGTCGAAGCCGATCCGGACGGCGGCGAGCCCGCCGAGACTCTGCCCGGCCAGAACGGTCCGTGCCGGGTCGGCGGTCACCGGCCATCCCTTGTGGACGAAGGGCAGCAGTTCGTCGAGCAGGAACGACCTCAGGACGCCCGGCCGCGTGAGCGCCTGGTTGCGCGGCAGCCCATGGATCGAGTCGACGCCGACGACGACGGTCGGCGGGATGACTCCGGCCGCGTGCAGATTGTCGAAGGCGACGGTGACGCCGATGCCGTCCCACACCTTGCCGTCGAACAACACCGCCAGCGCGTGCTCGGCCGCGTCGACGGCTGGGGCGTACACCCAGATCGCGGAGTCGCCGAGGGTGTGCCGGGTGAGGGTGCCACAGGGCGCGCCGCCTGGTTCCACCCAGGGCTGCGCCGGGGCGTCGGGCAGGCTCAGCACCGACGCCTGTCCGTAGTTCGGCCACGTCGACGGGCCGATCCCCGCGCCGTGGCCGGGATCGGGATGGCCGCCGGTGAGGATCGCCGCCCACCGGTCGTCGTCGGGATGCCCGCCGCGCAGCGGCTCGTCGCGTACCGGACAGAACTGGTAGGAGGTGCGGAATCCGGCCGGCAGCCGCAGGGAGAGCCGCCACACGCCGTCGTCGCCCCGCTCCATCAGGTATGCCGTCAGGTCACCGTCGTCGTGCGCGTAGTCGGTCGCGCCGATCAGGCGGACCAGGACGTCGTGCGCGGGGCGCTCGGGATCGTCGTCGCGCCAGTCGAAGTCGACCTGGCAGAAGTCGCCGTCTCGCGTGATCAGCACTACGCCCCCCATTGATACAGCGCTATGGTCCGATGAGCGTATCGGGTGGGGGCGACAATCTCGTTCGACGGTCGCGGCATGATGGTCGCATGATCGTTCGCCGGGAACTGCCCGCTGACCAGGCCGCCGTACGCGCCGTGATCGCTGCGGCGTTCACCCGCGACGGCGGTGATCCGATCGAGGCGAGGCTGCTCGACGAGCTGCGCGCCGACGCCGGTTGGCTGCCCCGCCTGTCCCTGGTGGCGGTCGACGGAGACGAGGTCGTCGGGCACGTCGTCTGCACCCGCGGCCGCGTGACGGGTGACCTCGGCGTCCTTCCGGTGCTGGGGCTCGGCCCGATCGGCGTACGCCCGGATCGGCAGGGCCGGGGCATCGGCCAGTCGCTGGTGCACGCCGTGCTCGGGGCGGCCGACGCCCTCGACGAACCCCTCGTCGCGCTCCTCGGCTCGCCCGCCTTCTACGGCCGGTTCGGCTTCCGGCGGTCGACCGACTTCGGGATCACTCCGCCCGAACCCGCCTGGGGCGAGGCCTTCCAGGTCCGGCCGCTCACGGCGGACGCGCCGATGCCGGGCGTGTTCCGTTATGCCGCACCCTTCGAAGGAATGTGAAAGTGACCGACTACGACGTGCTCGTCCTCGGTGGCGCAGGTGTCGACACCATCGTCTACGTGCCCGAACTACCCCTCCCGTACGCCGACAGCTACATGGTGCCGGCCATTCAGGCCCGCCCCGGGCAGACGGGGGACTTCGTCGCTCTCGGGCTTCACTCGCTGGGACTGCGTACCCATCATCTCGACGTGCTGGGCGCGGATCGCGAGGGAGACCTCGTGCGTGACCTGCACGAACGTCATGGGGTGGGGTTCACGGTCGTGCCCACCGCGGCCGGGACCAAGCGGGCGGTCAATCTCGTCGACCCGGCGGGGCGGCGGTTGTCGCTCTACGACGTGAGCCGGGGCGACGCCGACGACCGCTTCCCGGAGGACCTGGTCGCGAAGCTGGCCGGGGTGAGTCGCCATGCGCATGTGTCGATCACGCACCCGGGTGCGCAGGCATTGCCCGCGATCGTCGCCAGTGGCGCGACGATCTCCACCGACCTGCACAACTGGGACGGGGCGAACCCCTACCACCTGGGCTTCGCCGAGCACGCGGACATCGTCTTCGTCTCGGCCGCGGCGCTCGCGGACCACGAGTCCGCGATGCGCGATCTGCTCGCGCGGGGCCGGGCGCGCGCGGTGATCGCGACCGCCGGATCCGCGGGCGCGTTCCTGCTCACCCGGGATGCCCAACGGGTACGCCATCAGCCCGCACTGGTTCCGCCGGCTCCGGTCGTGGACTCGAACGGCGCGGGCGACGCCTTCGTCACGGGTTTCCTGTTCGGGTTGCTGGACGGCGCGGACTGGGACACCTGTCTGCGCTACGGCGCGGTGGCGGGCGCGTTCGCCTGCACCATCCCGAGTACGCGCATGGAGTTCGTCTCCCGCGACGACCTGCTGGCCTCGGCGTGACCGATCACGCTGCCCTCGACCTAGGTGCGCTGGCGGAGATCGGCCGGGGGATGGAGGGCGTGGTCTACCGCCTGCCCGGCGGCCGGATCGCCAAGGCGTGGTTCACCCGCGACGCCGCGCAGCTCCGGCCGCTCGCGGAGTTCTACGCCGAGCTGTCGTTGCCGTTCGCGACGCCGGAGATCCTCGACATCGTCGAGCGGGACGGCCAGGTCGTCACCATCGAGCGCGAACTCACCGGCGTTCCGTTGTCCTCCTCCGGACTCGACCTGGCGCAGCAACGGGAACGTGCGGTGACCGTGCTGGCGGCGCTGGCCGCCGCCGCGACCGGTCCGGCCGCTCGGGCGCTGCCGGTCTTCGGCACCCATACGCCACTGTGGACGGCCGACACCTGGCGAGCCTCCCTGGTGAACCTGCTGGAGCTCCGGCTGGCCAAGGATCATCAGGTGCTGCGTGCCGCACTGCCTACTGTGGACGCCATCGCCGAGCGCGTGGCCGCGGCGCTGCCCGACCTGGCCCCGGAAGCCGAGCGCGCCGTCCACGGCGACCTCTGCCGGCCGAACGTCCTCGTGGACGCGGCCGGAAACATCAGTGGGCTCCTGGATTGGGGCTTCCTCAGCACCGCCGGTGATCCGGCGTTCGACGCGGCCACCTTCGCGGTCTTCTTCGACATGTACGGCCCGGCCGCCACCGAGCAGGCCGCGGCGATGACCGCCCTCGTGACCACCCGTCTCGGGTACGCGCCGGAGCTGCTGCGGCTGTATCAGGCGTACTACGCGCTGATCGGCGCGGCGGCGTACGACGAGACGGGTCAGGACGGCCACTTCGCGTGGTGTGTATCGCTGCTTCGAAACGTGTCACTGCCGTGACATGAGCGCCGCCGTTCGGCCGTCTTGACCGGTCGCGAGTGGATAGTAAGGCTTTCTTACAATCTCGCGACAGAAAGGCGGTTCCCGATGGCCCGACGTCTCCTCGCGGCTGCTGCGGCAGTGGCCGTGCTCGTCCTGCCCAGCCCGGCGGCGGCCGCGCCCACGCCGCTGCCGGCCCGCGTCTTCGCCCCCTACTTCGAAACCTGGCAGCCGGAAACCCTGGCCGGGATGGCGCAACAGTCCGGTGCGCGCTACTTCACGCTGGCCTTCCTCGAAACGCTGTCGAAGACGTCGTGCACGCTCGCCTGGAACGGCGAGAAGGCGCGCACGGTCGCCTCCAACGCCTATGTGGACGACATCGCCGCACTGCGGGCGCTCGGCGGCGACGTGGTGCCCTCGTTCGGCGGCTGGAGCGCAGACCAGGGCGGCACCGAGATCGGCGACTCCTGTCAGGACCCGGCCGCCATCGCGGCGGCGTACGAGGACGTGGTCGTGCGGCTCGGGGTGACCCGCCTCGACATGGACATCGAAGGCCGGTCGCTGACCAAGGCCGACGGCATCGACCGCCGGAACAAGGCGATCAAGCTGCTCCAGGACTGGGCGGCGGCGACCGGTCGCCGGGTCGACCTCGTCTACACCGTGCCCACCTCGGCGAACGGACTCGAACCGTCCGGGCTGGCGATCCTGCAGAACGCCCTGGCCAACGGCGTACGCGTCGACGTCGTGAACCTGATGGTCTTCGACTACTACGACAAGGTCACCACCGACATGGGTGCCGCCGCGCTGAGCGCCGCCCAGGGCCTCTACAACCAGCTCCACACCCTGTATCCGGCCAAGACCCCGGCGCAGCTGTGGGCGATGGTCGGGTTGACGCTGCTGCCCGGCATCGACGACTACCCGAAGAAGACCGAGATCACCTACCTCCCGGACGCCCAGCGCATGCTGGACTTCGCGCGGGCCAACGGAATCGGCGAACTGTCCATGTGGGCGATCCAGCGGGACAACGGCGGCTGCCCCGGCGTGACCGACTCCAACACCTGCTCCGGAATCGTCCAGAACACCTGGGACTTCACGCACCTCCTCACGCCGTTCACCGGTTGATCAATTGATCTACCAGGTGGCTCGGGGAACGGGTACCCTGTGGCGCACGTCACTTCCCTTGGAGGGCTCGATGTTCCGCAGTCCGTTCCCCGACGTCGCCGTTCCGGACGCCACCATCCCGCAGCACGTCCTCGGCGGCGCTGCCGCACGGGGGGACGCTCCGGCGCTCATCGACGGCCGGACCGGACAGACCGTCTCGTACGCGCACTTGGCGTACCAGGTGGAACGGCTGTCGGCCGGGCTGGCCGAGGCGGGCCTGCGCCCCGGGGACGTGCTGGCGATCTTCAGCCCGAACACGCTGCTGTACCCGGTCGTGTTCCACGCGGCGCTGGCCGCCGGCGCGACCGTGACCACGGTGAACGCCCTGGCGACGCCGACGGACCTGGCCTCGCAGCTGCACGACTCGAAGGCGCGGTTCCTCGTGACGGTGTCGCCGTTCCTGGACCGGGTGACCGCGTCGCAGACCGAGATTCCCGTCTTCGTCTGCGACCAGGCCGAGGGCTACCGGTCGGTGAGCGAGCTGCTCGCCTCGACGGCACCGGCGCCGGTGGTGGACCTCGACCCGGCCACCGCCGTGGCGACCCTGCCCTACTCCAGCGGTACGACCGGCGTGGCCAAGGGCGTCATGCTCACCCACCGGAACATCGTGGCCAACGTCGAGCAGGCGCAAGTGCCCATCAGCTACGCCGGCTACGACCGCGTGATCGCGATCCTGCCGTTCTTCCACATCTACGGCCTGACCGTGCTGATGAACATGGTGCTGGCCCGGGGCGGCGCGCTGGTGATCCTGCCGCGCTTCGACCTCGCGGAGTTCCTCGGCGCCCTCGCGGCCCACAAGGTCACCCGGGCGATGGTCGCGCCGCCGGTGGTCCTGGCGCTCGCCAAGCACCCCAGCGTCGCCGACTACGACCTCTCCGCCCTGGAGGTGGTCTTCTCCGGCGCGGCCCCGCTCGACGGCGACCTCGCCGCCGCCTGCGCCGCCCGGCTCGGCTGCGCGGTCCAGCAGGGCTACGGCATGACCGAGCTGTCCCCAGTGACCCACGCCCAGCCCTACGGAGCACGGCAGAACAAGGCCGGCTCGATCGGCCCGCTGCTGCCGAACACCGAGGCGCGCGTCGTCGACGTCGCGACCGGCGCGGACGCCGGTGTGGGGGAGAGCGGCGAACTGCTGATCCGGGGCCCGCAGGTGATGCTGGGCTACCTCGGCCGCCCCGACGAGACCGCGGCCACCATCGACGCCGACGGCTGGCTGCACACCGGCGACCTGGGCATGGTCGACGCCGACGGCGACTGGTACATCCTCGATCGGGTCAAGGAACTGATCAAGTACAAGGGCTACCAGGTGCCGCCCGCCGAACTGGAAGCGGTGCTGCTCAACCACCCCGGCATCGCGGACGCGGCCGTGATCGCCGGGCACGACGCCGACGGCGAAGAGATCCCGCACGCCTTCGTCGTCGCCGCTGCCGGCTCCTCGCTAACCGCGTCCGACGTCATCGAGTACGTCTCCGGCCGCGTCGCGCCCTACAAGAAGGTGCGCGCGGTCACGTTCGTCGACGCGATCCCGAAGAGCGCGTCCGGCAAGATCCTGCGCAAAGACCTCCGCGCCACCCTCTAGCCCGCTCGCCCCCGCTCGCCCCCCGCCCGCTCGCCCCGCTCGCCCGCTCGCCCGCTCGCCCCGCTCGCCCGCTCGCCCCGCTCGCCCCGCTCGCCCCGCTCGTTGATCATGGAGTTTC
>NZ_JBFBAZ010000234.1:0-7707 GCF_040682475.1 Hamadaea sp. NPDC051192 | reverse complement strand
GCCTGTGATCTTGGTCCAAGATCACAGGCATATCCCTGATCTGCTGAAAGCAGTACGCTCAAGGTCCATGGACTTCACCACAGCGGTCGTCTCGTTCGCCGTCGTCGCCGGACTGCTGACCATCATTCCGGGAGTGGACACCGCTCTCGTTCTGCGTACGGCGGTCGTGCAAGGACGCCGGCACGCCTTCGCCACCGCCTTCGGGATCTGCACCGGCGCGCTCGTCTGGGGCGCCGCGGCCGCGGCCGGGATCTCCGTGCTGCTGACGGCGTCGCGGACGGCGTACACCGTGATGCGGGTGGCGGGCGCGATCTATCTGATCTACCTCGGCGTCATGATGCTCCGGGACGCCCGGCGGCCCAAGACCGCGGCCGACGTCGACGTCGCGCTGGTCTCGCCGTGGCGGGCGTTCGCCCGGGGCCTGACCACGAACCTGCTCAACCCCAAGGTCGGCGTCTTCTACGTCGCCATGCTCCCGCAGTTCCTCCCGGCCGACGTCCCGGCGCTGCCGATGGGCGTACTGCTGGCGCTGGTGCACGACCTGGAGGCGATGGTGTGGTTCACCCTCATCATCGGCGGCGTCGGGCTGGCCCGCCGCTGGCTCACCGGCAGCGCGGCGGCCGCCGTCCGGATCCGCCGCGTGACCGACGCGATCGCCGGAACAGCCTTGGTGGCGCTGGGAATCCGGCTCGCCGCCGACTGATGACCGAGTTCGCGAGGCGCCGGCCGATGCCGATGTTGCCGGCAACGCAGAAGCTGCTGGACCGGTACGCCAACACCACACGCTCAGGGCGGTGGGAGTCAGCCGCCGTCGGTGTGATCCTCCGGCACGGGTCGCCTTCCGACGCGCACGCGCTGCTCCCGCTGTTCCTGGAGCAGCCCGACGTATGCCGCCGTCTGGTGCCGATCTTCGCCCAGCACGGCGATCAGTCGACTGGCCGGCGTCTGCTGGCGGAGCTGACGGATGACGGACGGCTGCGCGACGGTGTGCCGGTTGAGGTGTTGCACGCGGTCGGGTTCCTGGGCTACGAACCCGCCGAGCGGATGCTGTGGGAGTACGCCGAAGGCCCGTACGACGAGGCGATGAACGCGTCTCTGGGTCTGCTGCACCTGCCCTGCCACGGCGTACGCACCGAGATCGCCGAGGCGCTGGAGCGTCACCGGGGCGCGGCCTTGTTCCCGGAGTTCCTGCCGGTGCTGGCGGCGAAGACAGACGACCCGTCGTGGCTCGGCAAGCTCGTCGCGTGGGGCGACGACGCCGCCTCGACCGACTGCAACGGTGGATTGATCCTGGGTATCGCGCTCCATGGCGACCGTGCGCGCTCGGAGTTCAAGCGGTTGCTCTGGGACCCGAGGTGGGAGGCGAACGGCGGAGGCACCGGCTCCGACCGTTGGGCGTACGCCGGAGCCCGGGTCCTGGGCCTGACGATGTCCGTCCTGTACGCCGACCTCCGCACCCGCCTGGCTGGCGACGCGGGCCAGGAGCAGATGCGCCATTGCCTCGATACGTTCACCGCGCTGCTCGGCGGTTGGGTCAGCCGTCCCTGGCTCGGCCTGACCATTGCGCCCGAGCCGACGGAGACCCCTGACGCGCTCCTTGACCTGCTGTTCGAATGGTCGACGCCGGATCGGGACGACTCGCTGATCGGATTGGCGAGCCGTGTCCTCGACCCCGATGACGCCGTGCTGGCCCGCCTCTACGAGGTGGAGAACGAGCTGCGTGTGCGGGCTGCGCACGACCTGGAGGTTGAGACGCTCATGTCTCGGTGACAGCGGGATCGCTGACGCCGATCTGCCGGAGGATCGACTGGTCGGTGATCTTGCCGTCGTCGGCGAGCAGGAACGCCTTGCTCAGGATGAGGGCCAGCCGATCGTCGGTGAACGGCAGATACACCTGATCCGCCTTCCCATGGGCCGGCACGATGCACAGGTACGCGTCGTCCGGCTCCATGAGGATGTTGCCGCTGCCCAGGTGGATCTTGTAGGTACGCAGGCTGCCCCGCACGTACAGCCAGCGATCCCGAAGCTCGCAACGGTCGGCGATGTTCAGCCGGGGAAGGACGCGGGCCAACGCGTCCCGGCGGCTCTGGGCGGTCTCGGTGAGGTCGCCGAACCCCGTCTCCCACCAGTACGCGTGGTGCTGCTCCCGGCGTAGCGTCCACTCGGGATCGCCGGCGACCGAGGTGACGCCGACGAAGAGGTCGACGTCCCGCATGGCCTCGCTGAACAGCATCGGCGGCGCCTCGGCCACGCCGGCGGACCGAAAACTGCCGTCGACCCGGCGATCGAACCGGATCCGGCCGGTGACCGCGCATTCGTTGTCGGCGTCGGCGTACTCCTGGTCCAGGACGACTCGCCACTGGCCGCCGGGCAGCACACGCATCGCCTCGGCGAAGTCGCCGCCGTCCCAGGGGCCGAGCATCGGCGTACTCCAGCCGCGGCCCTTGACCAGGGCGTAGAACTGCTTGTACCGCACGATGTGCGCGGCGAACCGGAGCGACTCGGTCCCGGCCTGCTCCTCGGCCGGAGTGAGCAGATAGATCTCGCGGAAGGCCTGCTTGAACGGCTGGCGGAGGCTGGCGGCGAGGAACCGCTCGCGCCAGGCCTGGATCTCGTCGACGGTCGACCGGATCGGATGCCACAGCCGGATGCCCGCCTCGCCGGCCGGCTTGACCACGACCCCGTCCGGGCCCACGAAGTCGCCACCCTCCGGCACCACCGACTGCCATCGGCTGGGGGAGACCTCGACCTCCCAGATCAGCCCGCGCGCCACGGCGAGGCCGAGCCCGGTGCCGCCCAGTTCGGCCCGCCATCGGTCCACGGTCTGCTCGGCCGGTGCCGCGATCCCGCTCTCCAACGCCCGGACGAGCGAGCGATGGTGCGCCTTCGCCCGCTTGAGCAGATCCCGGGCCGCTGCCACGACCTCTTTGTGGTCGCGTTTGACCGCCGCGGACGGGGTCGCGGAGACCTTGCCGCCGTCCGCGCGCCAGCTCAGCGTGACCTCCTCGGCCGTCGCCACGAGCACCGCGGTCTGCGGCCCGGCCGCGACCTCCAGCGTGCCGTCGGCCTCGAAACCCAGGTCGGGCAGCCTGGTCGCGACCTCCGGCCGATCGGCCAGCGCCAGCTCGATCATCTTCAGCTTTCGATCCAGCTGCTTTGGTACGCCTTTGTGCCGCACACGGGACCGAGCCTCCCGCAGGATGGTCAGCACCTCCGGCGTGGGGAAGTCGATGGCGGCGCGCGCGATCTCGTAGAGCAGCGCCTGAGAGGGCAGCGTCTTGGCCGCCGTCGGCGCCACGCTGACCTGGAACACCAAGGGCCGCAGCAGGTCGGGCAGCTCCCGCTCGTCCAGCAGCAGCAGGACGCGGGCCGCCCGGCCGAGCGTGGCGACCTCCAGATGGTCGAACGCCTTGTCCGCGACGAACGGCAGCTCGCCACTGTGGATGCGAGCCGCCCGGTCGGCCGCCGTACGCAACGCGGCCCAGCAGTACGCCCGATACTCCTCGGTGTCGGCCAGCCGTCGCCACTGACCCGACGACGGCGGCGGCAGGTCGTAACCGCGATCCGAGCTCAGCTCGGCGATCGGCAGCAGGCTGGGCGGCCCGATCTTCGTCAGCACGGCTAGTTCCTCCTGGGCGATGGGCGGGAGGGTGTTCTTGAAGACTTGCCGAATGAGGACGCCGGTCAGGCCGCCGGAGACCGAGGCGAGCGCGACCATCGCGTACGGCGCGGTGAACCGGGCGTTCTTGATCAGCGACCGCAGCAGCGAACCGATGCTCTTGGCGGCGCTCGGCGGCCACGGGCCGTCACAGTGGAGCAGCGCGTTGACGGCGAACGTCGGATGGCCGCCGAGGTCTCGCGCCGCCCGGCCGGCGACGGCGTCGAGGAAGTCGGCACAGGTCTGCGTCGTGAACCTCGGTTGCCGCGTACGCAGCACGACGTCCAGCGAGTACATGAGCGTGGAATAGCCGAAGCCGGGCAGCCGCCGCTGCGCTACGACCGCGAGCGCACCGAGGTCGTGATCGGACAGCCGCGCCTCGTCCACCGACCGGTGCGCGAGCGGATCGTCTTGGGCCGCCATGGGATCGGAGACGACCCGCATGAGGTCGGCCGCGTACGCCGAGAGCTCCACGCCGCCGGAGTCTAAACACCCCCTCCGACACCCACCATGTGTGTCAGGGGAGGAGCGGGGCGAGGTCGTGCTGGATGACGTCCAGGTGGTCCAGGTCGGACAGGTCCAGCACCTGCAGGAACATCCGGGTCGCACCCAGCTCGGCGAACCGCCCGATCTGCTCGGCGACTTGGGTCGGCGTACCGAAGAGCGGCGGCTGCCGGCCGATGGCGTCGGCCCGCTTGCGCGCCTCGGCTTCGGTCCGGCCGACCGCGATCGTCTGCGCCGCCGAGAACACCGGCGCTTCCCGGCCCGCCGCCGCGCAGGCTTCGCGCACCCGGGCGTACGCCTCACCGGTGCCCTCGACCGTGCCGAACGGAACGTTGAACTCGTCGGCGAACCGGGCCGCCAGTTCCGGCGTACGCCGTTTGCCGTGCCCGCCGACGATGACGGGCGGCCGTGGCGACTGCGCGGGCTTGGGCAGCGCGGGGGAGTCCGTCAGCTCATAGTGCCTGCCCTGGAAGGAGAACCGCTCGCCGTCGGGAGTCGTCCACAGTCCGGTGACGATGGCGAGTTGCTCCCCCAACCGCTCGAACCGTTCCCGCACCGGCGGGAAGGGCACCCCGTACGCCGTGTGCTCCGCCTCGAACCAGCCGGCCCCGAGGCCCAGCTCCACCCGGCCGTGGCTCATCTGATCGACCTGCGCGACCGTGATCGCCAGCATGCCCGGGAACCGGAAGGTCGCCGACGTCAGCAGCGTCCCCAGCCGAATCCGCGACGTCTGTACGGCGATCGCCGCGAGCGTCGCCCACGAGTCGGTCGGGCCGGGCAGCCCGCTGTTGCTTCCCATGGTGAGAAAGTGGTCGGACCGGAAGAACGCCTCGAAGCCGAGTTCCTCGGCGTGCTGGGCGATCCGGAGCTGGTCGTCGTAGGAGGCCCCGAGCTGGGGTTCGATGAAGACAGCAAGCCGCATGCCCCCACCTTGCCACGAAACGGGCGCCGGATCATCGCTCAGCGAAGGTGTCACCGTCCTCGTCGCTTGGCGAGGATTCGCCGCACCTCGTCGCGTACGCGGAGCGGCTCGCGCATCAGCCGGGCATAGCTGAACCGCACCACGAGGATGCCCTCCGCGGCTAGCTGGGAGTCGCGTCGCAGGTCCCGTTCGCGCTGCGTGGGGCTGCCGTGCCAGGCCGCGCCGTCCAGCTCGAAGTCCACCTGTTCCGCTTCCGCGAAGACGTCGAGGTAATGAGTACGGCCATTCATGATGATCGGTGCTTGGCGCAGAAACGGGGGCATGTCCGGGCCGGTGAAGACGTGGTCGGCGCCCCACAGTTCCAGCGCACTGCGGCATCCGTTCATCAGGCGACCCGCCAGCGTCCGGAGCTCGGCGAGGCCGGGCGGATGAGGGCGCCGTGGCAGCTCGCCAAGGACGTGCTCGGCCAAGACGAGACGATCGGCGGTGGCCTGAATAATCAGTCCGATCCGTTCTGCGGGCTCCAGCAGCGGCCAGGAGTCGACCAACGCCGCCGCCGGTGTAGTCACCTCGAAGCCACGACGTCGGAGAAGCGACGACTCCGGGACGTCGCGATGGTGCACGACCATGCCATCAGCGCTGCGGAGGCGAATCGATGCCGGCACGGTGAGATGAATCGGTTCGGCCTCCGGCTGCGCCCGTACGCCGTGCACGGCGAGCGCGGACAGATGACTGATCGCTCCGGCGCCACGGCAGTATGCCAAGGCGACTCGGAGCCGGAGGTCGTGGTCGACGGAATCCGGGGTGGCGAAGAAGCCCGGCCCGATGCGGACGAGCTGGCCTCGGCGTACGGCGTTCGACCACGCCCAGGTCGGGACCTCGGGATGGTCGGCGCGATTCGTGTAGCCGTCGCCCGCGTCCAATGCCGCGCGCAGAGACCGATCCATGCGGCAAATCTGCGGCACGGGATCCGGTTCACGCTAGGGCTGTGGATATCGCGTCGACCGGGAATGATCCACATCCCGATCGGCGTCATATTCGGCCGCCAAAACGACATCGATAGGGATGTGGATCATCCCCGCACCCCGCAGCCCGCACCCCGCAGCCCGCAGCCCGCAGCCCGCACCCCGCACCCCGCACCCCGCACCCGGCCGACGGCCGTCAGTCGAGGGGGAGGTCGTCCGCCCAGCGCGCCAGCATCGTGACCAATCCGGTCAGCCTCGCCAATTCCTCTTCGGCCGTTCCGCGTACGCCATAGGAGGCATGCCCGACGGTTCCCTCGGCGATGCACCGGCCGAGCACGGCGGGGGCGAACCACGAGTATTTGGCCGCGCCGTACGCGCGGATGAACGAGGGAACCGCGGAAACCGGCCCGGTGTAGCCGCCGGCCCGCAGCCCGGTGATGTATCCGGAGGTGACCGCGGCGTCGATCTCGGGGAGCAGTGAGACGGGGAGGTAGCCGTCGGTGACGCTGTCGACGATGAGGTTCGCGGGGTCTTCGCCGATGCCGCCTTCGCCGACGAACGCCCAGTCCAGCAGGGTGAAGCCGGTGGGCGAGGAGAACAGGTTCATGATCCAGACGTCGAGGTGGGCCAGGGTGCGTGGGGCCGCGACCGCACGGTCCACCTGCGACAGCCGGGCAGACCACAACGCGGCGAGCCGGCGCCGGACAGCCACCGGCCAGACCTGGGCGAGCGGGTGGTCCCAGTCGACGTCCCACTTGGCCCAGATCGGCGTACGCTCCACATAGGATCGCAGCCAGCCGCGGGACAGCCACGGCATCGGCGGTACGCGTCCCACGAACGAACCCTGCGCCGCGCCCAGCCGCTCGGCGAAGGACTGGAAGTCGGCGGGCTTCCAGGAGGTGCCGGGCGTACCGGTGACGACGTCGAGCCACAGGGCGACCGAGCCGTCCGGCTGTTCCGACGACGACAGCAGCGACGGGGCGGCCACTCCGAAGTCGGCGTACGAGTCGGATATCCCGGAGCGATAGGCGAACGGCTCGCGGCGGTAGTAGTTCCAGTGTCCGGGGTCGTCGCTGGTCGGCCAGGCGGGATTGCCCGACGGCGGGTCCGTCGGCGGGCGGGCGATCTTCAGGACCGCCGAGCCGGCGGAGCCTTCGACGAGCCAGATCCCGCCCGTGGCCGCATTGCCCTGATTGTGGGTGGGCTGGACGGCTTCGACGACGGTGCCGAGAGCCTCGGGCAGCGGGACCGGAAGATCACTCACTGGGCAAGTATGCCCTCGTTAATGTGGTTCGACGGGTGCCCACCCGCGAGTAGAGTCGGCGGCACCGCATGCGACTATGAGAGGGAGCCCGTCAGATGCTGCCGGCCGATAATCCGTTCGCCACCCCCAGCGACCTGCCTTACGAGGTTCCTCCGTTCGACCGGATCGCCGAGGAGCACTACCTACCGGCGCTGCGGGCGGGCATGGCCGAGCAGCGCGCCGAGGTCGAGGCCATCGCCGTCCAGGCCGACGAGCCGACCTTCGAGAACACGCTGGTCGCCTTGGAGCGGACGGGCCGGCTGTTGCAGCGGGTCTCGCTCGCCTTCTACAACGTGACCGGCGCCGACACCACGCCTGGGCTGCAGGACATCGAGGCCGAGATCGCGCCCGAGAC